>NZ_JBXKMX010000256.1:0-13464 GCF_056992975.1 Ectobacillus sp.
CTCCAAGAAATGCGGACTTCTTGTTGTGACCGTCGAAATGCAGTCCATTTTCCAATTGGAATAATAAGAGAATGAATGCGGCCGTCACTCTCATCAATTTCTAAATCCGCATGACCGAGAACACCCATTCTCTCAGCACGTTCTAAATCAACGATTTCTTTCCCGCTTAGCTCACTTAATCTCAAAAACAACCCCCCCTTACATAAGACGTATGTAAGGAGGGGGCGAAACATGCCAATTATCTTATCGGTTCGCAATCGCTTTCGGTAATTGTCCAGTTGGACTAATAAGAGAAGCGGAAAAATCATCTGTAAAAATAGTGCGAATCAGCTCATCTACACTCGTTTTTGTTACACTGTTTACACTCTCAATCATTTCATCAAGAGAACGATGATGTTGTAACAAAAGCTCATTTTTACCGTTGCGGCTCATTCGACTGTTCGTGCTCTCTAAACTTAACATGAGACTACCTTTTAATTGCTCTTTGCTATTTTGTAATTCTTTTTCAGTAATACCTGTATCTTTAAAGGTTTCAAGCGTTTGTTGAATTGTTTCATACAAGGTTTCTAATTGTTGACTTCCTGTTCCTGCATAGATAGTCAGCATCCCCGTATCTTCATAAGAAGAATGATATGAAAAAACAGAATACGCTAGACCACGTTGCTCACGGACCTCTTGGAATAAACGACTGCTCATACTCCCGCCTAACACACTGTTTAATACAATTAAGCTGTAGACATTTTTATCCCCTACATTCAATCCTTGAAATCCGAGGCAAAGATGTGCTTGCTCCGTTTCCTTTGTGCGTGCAATTGTATTGTGATGAAATACAGGGCTATGTATAGATTCGCGCTTTGTTGTTGCTTCGTATGCACCAAAATATGACTCAACCTTTTGAATAAATGACTCGTCTACATTTCCCGCAATGGAAATAACTACATTTTCCGGAGTGTATAAATCTTTCACATATTGATTAAGCGTTTCTCCTGTAAACGTAGACAAAGTCTTTTCTGTTCCTAAAATTGGGAAACCTAGTGGATGTGTTTCGTATGTAACTTTTGTTAATAAATCATGAACAATATCATCCGGTGTATCTTCATACATTTTTATTTCTTCCAAAACAACATTTTTTTCTTTCTTAACTTCCTCTTCCTCAAAGGTGGAGTGAAAGAACATATCTGATAATATTTCTAGTGCATACTCACCATGTTCATCTAATACTTTGGCATAATAGCATGTATATTCTTTGGATGTAAAAGCGTTTACTTGACCACCAATTTTATCAAATGATTCTGCAATATCACGTGCAGAACGCGTTTTTGTTCCTTTAAACAGCATATGTTCCAAAAAATGAGAAATTCCGTTATTAGCAGCGTTTTCATTACGTGACCCCGTATGAATCCAAACGCCTATAGCAACAGAACGGACAGTTGGAATATTTTCAAATACAATTCTTACTCCATTTTTACAAGTATATTTATTGATCAATTGCCATCCTCCTATAAAGTGAAACTTCCATCAGTGAAGACGTTTTCCTCACTGATAGTTAGCCCGGGTTAAGCGGGATAACCTGTAACATTCTAACGCAAATAATATGTTACCCTATAGAATCCCTACAAACAAATGTATGAACGGATTAATTTTGATTCGTAACAGAGGGTAGATGATAGATTATTACATATTTCCATTTCTCTATCATACCAATTTTACGAACTGCTGTCATGTATAACTATTGATCAATTCGTTTTTCGTCAAGGAGAGAAGAAATATTGCCAAGCTTATATCCTTGTTGTTTCAACTGCACAATTAAAGAATCTAACGATTGCGATGTTGGTTCAGTTGGATGCATAAGTACGATAGCACCAGGATGGACCTTTTTCGTTACTCTTTCTATGATTGTGCTAGCAGATGGCCTTTGCCAATCTATTGTGTCAACAGTCCACATAATTGTTCCAAGCCCGAGTTCAGAAGCTATGGTAATCGTTTCATCACGAAAGCTACCGCTGGGCGGAGCAAACCAGTTCACTTTCTTCCCCGTAGCTGCTTCAATTATATCATTCGTTTTCACAAGTTGCTCACGCGTACTATCAGAGGATAGAGTTTTCATATCAGGATGTGTGTAGGAATGATTGCCAATTTCTTGTCCGGCATCTCCAATCATTTTTGCCAGTGCAGGATTTTCTTTTACCCATCTACCTTCAAGAAAAAAGGTAGCGGATACTTGATGCTTTTTTAATGTTTCTAGCATAGAGGGAATATATTCGTTTCCCCACGCAACATTAATGGTAAGTGCAACCATCTTTTTATCAGGATGCCCTCGATAAACAGGTGCTGGCGATAGATTTCTTAAATGTACCGTAGGAGAAACCTCTGTATAAACGAGCTTATTTTCATCAAATACTCCGTTTTTTTTCATAATTTTATAGGAAGCTTGTACATCCACATTCCGCCCATTGTATCCTGGAATTGCCTTCCAAATTTTATCTACAACTGCATTTTGCGCCGGTATATAATACTGTTGTGCACGTTGCTCAATTTCATTGAATAACGGATCTGTCGACTTAGTCACATGCACAACTTGCTTCATTTCACTCACGTAAGCAGACGTATATGGATTTTGTAGAACTAGTAACCCTAGTATCATACATACAATGATACTTGCATACCGCATTGCTTTCATGTCATTCCCTCCTCGTAACACAATATGTACAAGGAAGAATGACTAGAACAAAAAAAGGCAGGAACATGTCCCTGCCTTCCTTGTTCATTAAGTTAGTTCTTTGCTTCTTGTTCCTGCTCTTTTGCTTTCTTTTCCTTTAAAAGAACTTTTCGAGATAAATTCACGCGGCCTTGCTTGTCTATTTCAATAACCTTTACTTCTATTTCATCACCGATAGCAACGACATCTTCCACTTTTCCAATGCGTTCTTCCGCAAGTTCAGAAATATGTACAAGTCCATCTTTGCCGCTAAATAGTTCAACGAATGCACCAAATTTCTCAATCCGTTTTACTTTTCCAACGTATACTTCGCCGACCTGAACTTCCCGAACAATATCTTCGATAATTTTCTTTGCTTTTTTATTCATTTCTTCGTTCGTAGAAGAAATAAACACACGTCCGTCTTGTTCGATATCTATTTTTACGCCAGTTTCTTCGATAATTTTGTTAATTTGTTTACCGCTTGGTCCAATAACATCACGAATTTTATCTGGATTAATAAACATCGTCAAGATTTTTGGCGCATAAGCTGATAAATATTCACGCGGTTGTTGGATAGTAGCTAGCATATGCTCTAAAATTTGCATGCGTCCTTTTTTCGCCTGTTGCAATGCTTCTTTCAATATTTCGCGAGAAAGTCCGTCAATTTTAATATCCATTTGCAACGCTGTAACACCTTTGGCAGTACCGGCTACTTTAAAGTCCATATCACCTAGATGATCTTCCATACCTTGGATGTCTGTTAAAATCGTGTAATGTTCCCCTGATTTAACTAGCCCCATCGCAATCCCAGCTACTGGAGCCTTTATTGGAACACCAGCATCCATCATGGCAAGAGTACTACCACAAATACTTGCTTGTGATGTAGAACCGTTCGATTCTAACACCTCAGATACAAGACGAATTGTATATGGAAAATCCTTTTCAGAAGGGATAATTGGCTCTAAAGCGCGCTCTCCAAGTGCACCATGTCCAATTTCACGTCGTCCAGGTCCTCTCATTGGACCCGTTTCGCCTACGCTAAATTGCGGGAAATTATAATGATGCATAAAACGTTTCGTTTCTTCAATTCCAAGACCGTCTAGAATTTGGACATCGCCAAGTGCACCTAATGTACAGATACTAAGTACTTGCGTTTGTCCACGTCGGAATAAACCGGATCCGTGCGTACGTGCAAGTTTGCTTACTTCTGAAGATAATGGGCGAATTTCATCAATTTGACGACCATCTGGACGGATTTTTTCAACAGTAATAAGGCGACGAACTTCTTCTTTCACGATTGTATGAAGAACTTCATTTGCTTTCCCAATCATAGCTTCGTCGATTTCTTCCGCTTTTAACTGTTCGATTACTCGTACATTCACTTCTTTAATCGCTTCGTCCCGAGCATGTTTTTCAAACACTTGAATGGCTGCCTTTAAATCCGTTTCTGCTAAATCACGAATATGCTTTTCAAAGTCAGCATCAATTTCATATAACTCTACTTGACGTTTTTCTTTTCCGACAGCACGTACAATTTCTTCTTGGAAGCTAATAATACGTTTAATTTCTTCATGTCCAAACATAATAGCTTCCAGCATAATTTCTTCCGGCACTTCTTGTGCCCCGGCTTCTACCATGTTAATAGCATCTTTCGTGCCCGCAACAGTTAAATTAATGTCGCTCATTTCAGCTTGTTCTAACGTAGGATTAATAATAAATTCCCCGTTAATACGTCCAACTACAACACCTGCAATTGGTCCCTCAAATGGAATATCAGAAACTGATAATGCTAATGATGAGCCGATCATAGCTGCAATTTCAGAAGAACAGTTTTGATCTACACTCATTACAATACTAATAACTTGTACTTCATTCCGAAATCCTTCTGCAAAGAGCGGACGGATTGGACGGTCGATTAAGCGACTTGCTAAAATAGCTTTTTCACTAGGGCGTCCTTCCCGTTTGATAAACCCTCCGGGAATTTTACCAACAGCATATAAGCGTTCTTCATAATTCACAGTTAATGGGAAGAAGTCTACATTTTTTGGTTCTTTAGAAGCTGTTGCAGTAGAAAGAACTGCAGTATCACCGTAACGAACTAAAACGGCACCGTTTGCTTGTTTTGCAAGTTGGCCTGCTTCTACAACTAGCTCTCTACCAGCTAAATCTATTGAAAAGACTTGCTTTTCCTGATCCATTGAAGTACCCCTCTCTATTCCAATATAAACAATCTTCTATGTAAAAGTAGAATATATGTCGATTATACCCTTCTCTAGTATTTCCGAAAAGATGAAAAGCTATGAAAAGAAGACAATATATTTTTCCTAATAAAAAAGCGGGAATCATCCCGCTTTCTTACTTATCGGCGTAAGCCTAATTTGTTGATTAATTCACGGTAACGAGTAATATCTTTGTTACGAAGATAGTTTAACAAGTTACGACGTTTACCAACCATTTTCAAAAGACCACGACGTGAATGATGATCTTTCTTATGAACACGTAAGTGATCATTAAGTGTGTTAATCTGTTCCGTTAGGACAGCAATTTGAACTTCTGGAGAACCAGTATCAGTCTCATGAGTTCTAAATTGAGCGATAATTTCGTTTTTACGTTCTTGTGCGATAGCCATCCTATTCACCTCCTTAGTATCAATCCCCAAGTTCCTAGCAAGCGTTGGTGAATCGCAATGCCAAGAAAAGGTTCAATCAAAGTACGTATTTTAGAATACTACTTTTTATAACGAAAAGCAAGTAAGTTCTTATTGCTCTTTAAAATATTGCAAAGTCATTTGTTTATCCTGTGCAATTTGAGCAACGAGTTCTTCTACACCATGAAACTTTTTTTCAGGGCGAATCCGAAAATGCCACTCTACTTCAACCGGTTCATTATAAATAATATCGTGAAAAGAAAATAGATGTACTTCTACAGACAATACTTTCTCTTCCAGTTGAAATGTTGGTTTATAGCCAACATTGCATACACCGTTAAACCATGTGTTCTTTACTTTCAAGCGAACAGCATACACACCTGTAGGTGGCAGCATAAAGTCCGAAGACACTTGTACATTTGCAGTTGGAAAACCAATTTGTCTACCGCGTTTATCACCATGAACGACAGTACCTGCTATTTGATATCTTCTGCCAAGAATAGTAGGGATTTCATCCATTTTTCCTTCTTGTATGAGGGAACGCAGTAAGGTGGAGCTCACCTTTTCATCTTGAAACTCGACTTTTTCAATCACAGTTTGTGTAAACTCCCCTCTGGAATGAAATGGCATCGTCTCCATCGTTCCCTTTCCAAGACGACCGTAAGTAAAATCAAAGCCTGCAACAACGTGTTTAATATGTAAACCAATTACATAATCATCGATAAACTGTTGTGGAAGCAGCGTAGCAAATGTGCTGTCAAACTTAACAACATACATAATATCAATACCCATCGCACCAAGTATTTGTTCCTTTACAGATAAAGGTGTAATGGATTTGACTTTTGCTTTATCTTTGCCAAGGACGACAGATGGATGGGGGTAAAAAGTCATAACAGCACTCTTATATCCAAGTTTATCCGCAATCTCCTTAGCCGTTAAAATGACCTTTTGATGACCAAGATGAATCCCATCAAAGTACCCTAACGCCATTACTGCAGGTTCTAAATCAAGCATTTTCATATTCGTAGGATGAGTTAAATGAATTACCTTCACACGCATGATCCACCTTTACTAATAGTGAAACTAGAGTACGAAAAGTGTCCACACTGTAACAAAATAATGAACCATTGCCTCGTTTTTGTTTCACACTTTTTCTATATAATCTTCTAGCATCCACTGCTCATTATATCTTTAATTCTTGATTGTTCACAAGAACTTTTAAAGGCTTTAATACGTTTGACTTTTGTGGATGCTGTTCATAAATCGCTAAGCATGTACCTATTTGATCGCAAACAAGTGAGTACCCGGTATAATCGCGCATTGAATTAGGAAGAAAAGCACCATTCATTACTTTTTCTATTTGTTCATCCTTGACGATGATTTTCGGAAAGGTTTGTAATGATTGTTCAATACTATACAAAATATCTTGTACTGTATTAGTTTGCACTTTTTCTTCTAATTGTTCAAATGTTACGCACTCCGATAGCATAAATGGTCCTGAAGCAGTACGGACTAAAGATGACATATGCGCTGGGTATCCTAGCCGTTCTCCTATCATGACAGCTAACGTTCGTACGTATGTACCTTTACTGCATGTTACGCGAAAGGAAAACGAAAGAGGAGAGCCTGTAAACTCTTTCCGATCATCTAATAGAGCAAACTCATGGATAGTAATTTCTCGAATGGGGCGTTCCACCTCGAGACCTGCACGAGCATATTCATATAATTTTTTCCCATTTACTTTCACTGCTGAATACATGGGAGGTACCATTTTCATTGTACCGGTGAGTGAAGCTAAAACAGCCTCCACCTCATCACGAGAAATGATTCGTTCCACGGCTTTTTGTTCCACCACTTCTCCAGAAGCATCCTCTGTTGTTGTTGAGAATCCAAGTGTTACTTCACCTTCGTACGTTTTCGTATCACTTGTCAAAAATTGTGCAATTTTTGTAGCACGTCCAATACAGATTGGAAGAACACCAGTTACATCTGGATCTAAAGTTCCTGTATGTCCAACTCGTTTTTCCTTTAAAAGCTTTCTTATCTTGAACACACAATCATGGGATGTTAACCCTTTTGGTTTATTAAGTAACAGTACTCCATTCATTCTCACACCTCATTTACTTGCAGAAAAAATGGATAGACTGTGTCTATCCATTATTCTTCATTCTTATCTTGTTTGTTTATATCATGTAGCAACGTCTCAATATGGTTACCATAGCCAATAGATTCATCAAATTCAAACGTAATTTCAGGTGTTTTCCGCAAACGAATGCGTTGCCCAATTTCTGAACGGATAAATCCTTTTGCTTTCGCTAACCCTTTTAACGTGTTCTGTTTTTGTTCTTCATCACCTAAAACAGAAATATAAACCTTTGCAAGTTGTAAATCGCCACTCACTTGTACGTCTGTTACTGTGACAAAACCAATGCGGGGATCTTTAATTTTACGACCGATAATATCGCTCATTTCTTTCTTCATTTGTTCTCCCACGCGATTTGCACGTAGCTTCATACTATCACCTCGTTGTAAACCACTACTGCCGCATCTATAGATCAACTACAAACGTATAGTGAAAAATAGACACAGCAGAATCATTCGTGATTTATTTCTTATTCGCTTGCCTTGCAATAAAATTATTTACGTTCAATTTCTTGCATAACAAACGCTTCAATTACGTCGCCTTCTTTAATATCGTTATACTTCTCGATAGTAAGACCACATTCGTAGTTTTGCGCAACTTCCTTCACATCATCCTTAAAACGTTTCAATGTATCTAGCTGTCCTTCATAAATAACAATACCGTCACGAATGACGCGTACGCTACTATCGCGAGTGATTTTTCCATCAGTTACGTAGCAGCCAGCAATAGAACCGACTTTCGATACTTTGAATACTTGACGTACTTCCGCTTGTCCAAGAATTTTTTCTTCATATTCTGGATCAAGCATCCCTTTCATTGCGGATTCAATTTCCTCAATAGCATTGTATATAATGCGGTGTAAGCGAACATCAACATGTTCCACTTCTGCTGTACGTTTCGCATTCACATCAGGTCGAACATTAAATCCGATTACAATAGCATTTGAAGCGGATGCAAGAATAATATCAGATTCTGAAATTGCCCCTACTCCAGTATGAATAATTTTCACTTTCACACCTTCAACTTCAATCTTTCGAAGTGATCCAGCAAGTGCTTCAACAGACCCTTGTACATCTGCTTTTACAATCAGATTAATTTCTTTCATTTCATTTTCTTGGATTTGTTGGAATAAGTCTTCTAGGCTTACCTTCGCTTTATCACCACGTTGCTCCATTAAAGCACGTTGTGCTCTTGCTTCCCCAACTTGACGAGCTTTCTTTTCATCAGAGAATACGATAAAACGATCCCCAGCTTGTGGTACTTCATTTAAACCTGTAAGTTCAACTGGAGTAGATGGGCCTGCTTCTTTTACGCGACGTCCAATGTCATTTACCATGGCACGAACACGACCGTGTGAGGATCCAACAACAATTGAATCTCCAATACGTAACGTTCCGTTTTGAACAAGTAAAGTAGCTACAGGTCCTTTCCCTTTATCAAGTTTTGCTTCAATAACCGTTCCGATTGCTAGGCGATTTGGGTTTGCCTTCCATTCTTCTACTTCACCGACAAGTAAAATCATTTCTAACAAATTATCTATGCCTTCACCAGTGCGGGCAGACAATTGTACAAATATAGTGTCTCCACCCCAAGCTTCTGGAACTAGACCATACTCCGTTAATTCTTGCATAACACGGTCTGGATTAGCCGCAGGCTTATCCATTTTATTCACAGCCACAATAATTGGTACTTCAGCAGCTTTTGCATGATTGATTGCTTCAATTGTTTGTGGCATTACACCATCGTCAGCCGCCACTACCAGAATGGTAATATCGGTTACAAGTGCACCGCGTGCACGCATCGTTGTAAAAGCAGCATGTCCTGGTGTATCCAAAAATGTAATTTTCTTTCCATGTACATCAACTTGATAAGCACCAATATGTTGCGTAATACCACCCGCTTCGCCTTCTGTAACTTTTGAGTGGCGTATGCTATCAAGGAGAGTCGTTTTACCATGGTCAACGTGTCCCATAATCGTCACAACAGATGGTCGCTCTACAAGATCAGCTTCTTCATCTGGATCATCGATGAAATCTTCGAAGTTAGTTTCATCAAGAACTACTTCTTCTTCAACTTCTATACCATATTCACTTGCAATTAATTCAATCGTATCTTTATCCAAATCTTGATTAATCGTTGCCATAATTCCAAGCAAGAAAAGCTTTTTAATAATTTCAGAAGGCTCTCTTCCTAATTCTTTAGCAAGCTCTCCTACTGTAAGTGAACCAACAAAAGTAATTTTATCCGGTACATCCACAGCTGCTTTACGTCCTTTTTGTAAGGTAGCATAACGGTCTTGACGTGTATCGGATGATTTTTTGTCTTTATCTCTTTTCTTTTTCTTATTACTATTTTTCTTTGCAGTTCGGACAACTTCTACATTCTCTGCTTCATCAAACTCTTCTACGATGGAAGGCTTCTTCGTTACTGTGTCATTAAATTGCTTATCTAATTGATTTACTACTTCTTCATCTAACATTGCCATATGATTGGAAACCTCAATATTCATTTCATTTAGTTTTGTAATAATATCCTTAGTGGACACGTTTTGCTGTTTGGCGTATTCATACACTCGAATTTTAGCCATACTTTCACCCCCGATAAGTTGTATCGAGCATGCTTAGCAACTTTTTCGCAAAGCCCTCATCCAGAACGGCAACAACTACTCGTTCATCTCTCCCGATTGCATGCCCTAATACGTACCGGGTTTCGACTGTTTTGAGTGGTACCTTGTAGTAGCTAGTTTTGTCTGTAATGCGTTTTGCTGTGTTCGCTGATGCATCCTTTGCGAGCAATATTAGCTTTGCTTTGCCGCTTCGAACTTCCTTTAAAACGAGTTCCTCACCTGAAATTACCTTACGTGCTCGATTAGCAAGTCCCAACAGTGATTCCCAATTGCTCATTTGGCATTTACCATTTCTAGCAATTGATCATATAGAGAGGGATCTACTTTCGCCTTTAAATTATGCTCAATGACATTTTTCTTTTGCGCAAGAAGGATTACTTCTTTATCTTTTGTCAAATAAGCACCTCGACCAGACTTTTTGCCGGTTTCATCAATGAACACTTCTCCATCTTTTGAACGAACGATGCGAATGAGTTCACGTTTTGGTTTCATTTCTTGCGTTACCATACATTTACGTAAAGGAACCTTTTTGATACTCACTCTACTTCACCTCTATTCAAGAGAAGAATCCATATCGTCAGACTCGTCCAATAAACCTGCCTTCTTTGCTTCTTCTTCACTCTTAATATCGATTTTCCAGCCAGTAAGCTTAGCAGCTAGACGAGCATTTTGTCCGCGTTTTCCAATTGCAAGCGAAAGTTGATGATCTGGAACAATAACCGTTGTAGCCTTTGCTTCTTCGTTTACAATCACTTTCAAGACTTGAGAAGGACTTAATGCATTCGCTACATATTCAACAGGGTCATTGGACCAGCGAACGATATCAATCTTTTCACCTTTAAGTTCATTCACAATACGTTGTACGCGTTGACCTTTTGGACCAACACAAGAACCTACGGGATCAACATTCAAGTTATCAGAATGAACGGAAATTTTGGAGCGATCGCCTGCCTCACGTGCTACCGAACGAATTTCAACCGTTCCATCATAAATTTCCGGAACTTCTAGTTCAAATAATCGTTTTAATAATCCTGGATGTGTTCTAGAAACGAAAATTTGTGGTCCCTTCGTCGTCTTTTCGACTTTTGTTAGGAACACTCGAATACGTTCATGCGGTTTATACTGTTCATTTGGCATTTGTTCATTTAGTGGAAGCAAAGCTTCTACTTTACCTAGACTCACGTAAATGAAGCGGGCATCTTGACGTTGCACGATTCCCACCATAATATCTTCTTCACGGTCGCTAAATTCTGAGTAAATAACGCCTCGTTCTGCTTCACGTACACGCTGCGTTACAACCTGTTTAGCAGTTTGAGCAGCAATGCGACCGAAGTCTTTAGGTGTAACTTCTAGTTCAACTACATCACCAATTTGATAATTAGAATTTATATGTCGTGCTTCTTCGATAGAAAGCTCTAAACGTGGATCAAACACGCTATCCACAACTTCCTTCCGTGCAAATACTTGAATCGTTCCAACCTCTTGATTTAAGCTTACTCTAACATTTTGAGCTTGGTTAAAATTTCGTTTATAGGCAGAAATAAGAGCAGCTTCTATCGCTTCAATTATTACCTCTTTGCCTATTCCTTTTTCTTTTTCTAAGACGAGCAATGCATCTAGTAATTCAGTGCTCATGGAGATCCCCCTTCTAAACTAAAACGCAACGGCAAGACGTGCGCTTGCAACTTTACTCATTGGAATTTGTACTTCTTTTTTACGTGTTTTAATCATAATAGCGAGTGTAATTGTTTCACCGGTATAAGAAAGCAACTTTCCTTCAAACAGTTTGCTATCCTCAATCGGTTCATACGTTTTAATAGCTACTTGTTTCCCTATTGCCTTATGAAAATCCTGCTCTTTTTTTAGAGGACGTTCTGCACCCGGAGACGAAACATCTAGAAAATATAGATGAGGGATTGGATCATGTTTGTCCAACTCTTCACTTAATCGTTCACTTACCATACCGCAATCTTCGATATCAACACCTGTTTCAGAATCGATAAAAACACGTAAAAACCAATCTTTTCCTTCTTTTACGTATTCCAAATCTACGAGCTCCAAGTTTAATTCATCTATGATTGGTTGTGCGATTTCTTCTACAATTTCTGTCACTTTTTTGCTCATGAAGTTCCTCCTCTCTGCTATGAAATAGGATCACAAAAGCCGATGCAATCCATGCAAGAATAGGCTTTTTACCATTAAACAACAGCAAGTGCTTATAAACATCTTTATATTAGGCGAACAGCTCTCGCTCACTGAAATAAGCTAGTAGTAAAACGAAAGAGTGGGTTTCCCCACTCTTTTTCGCAAAATATACTGTCCGAGATTACCCTAGAATATTGTAGCATATTACATAGCGATTTGCAAAGTGTGTTAAAAGAAGGAGAGCTGGTTCTGGTCAGGTAAAGATTCTAAACATCCTTGACTATCTAAATAGGTAATGATTGTTTTCGAAATTTTCGACCGCTGCTGCAAATCTTCTTTTGACAAAAATTCTCCTTCTTGGCGTGCCTTTACGATATTTAACGCTGCATTCGTACCAAGTCCATCAATCGCATTGAACGGAATAAGTAATGATTGACCGTCAATAATAAAGTCTGTTGCACTAGAACGATACAAATCCACTTTTTTAAAGGAGAAACCGCGTTCGCACAGTTCTAGCGCCATCTCAAGAACAGTAAGTAGATTTTTTTCTTTCGTTGATGCATCCAATCCCTTTTGCACAATTTCATCAATTTTAGCACGAATACCAGTTGACCCAATTGTCATTGCTTCCACATCAAAATCGTCCGCCCTCACTGTGAAATATGCAGCATAAAACAAGAGAGGAAAATGGACTTTGAAATAAGCGATACGAACAGCCATTAATACATATGCGGCAGCATGGGCCTTTGGAAACATATATTTTATCTTTTTACAAGAATCGATGTACCAACCTGGAACATTATTTTTTTTCATTTCTTCTTCCCATTCCTCTGGTACACCTTTTCCTTTACGAACAGATTCCATAATTTTAAAGGCGATGGAGGGCTCTAATCCTTGATAAATTAAATAAACCATAATATCATCACGACAACCAATTACATCACTCAAAGAACAAGTGCCATCATAGATTAGTTCATTAGCATTTCCAAGCCATACATCCGTACCATGAGATAGTCCCGAAATTTGAACTAGCTCCGAGAACGTGGTTGGCTTGGTTTCTTCTAACATTTGTCGCACAAACTTTGTACCAAACTCAGGAATGCCAAGTGTGCCCGTTTTACAATTAATTTGCTCTGGTGTAACTCCAATTGACTCGGTTGTAGAAAAAATTTTCATGACTTCTGGATCATCCGTAGGAATGG
>NZ_JBXKMX010000257.1:0-15910 GCF_056992975.1 Ectobacillus sp.
CTGACGCAATACTCTCTAAAACCCTTTTCGGTTCAAGTCCGGACTTTTGAGCATATGCGATTGCTTCACATACCCCAATCATGTTGGAGGCTATAGCAATTTGGTTACACATTTTTGTATGCTGACCGCTCCCTGCAGGACCTTGCAATATAATATTTTTTCCTAGCAAGTTTAACATAGGCAAACAAGCCTGAAAAACTTCCTCATCCCCGCCAACCATAATAGCAAGTTTCGCTTCCTTTGCACCAATATCCCCACCAGAGACTGGTGCATCAATACTATGCATATTTCTTTTCTTCGTTTCTTCATAGATACGCTTCGCAAGTGTCGGAGTTGAAGTAGTAAAATCGATAAATATAGTTCCTTCCTTTGCATTCGCTATGAGACCTTCTTCACCAAGATAGACTTCCTCCACATCATAAGGATAGCCAACCATTGTCATTACAACACTTGCCTTTTTTGCGATTTCTCGAGGACTCTCTTCCCAAATAGCTCCTTCTTCTATTAAATCAACAGCCTTTGCTTTCGTACGGTTGTATATATAAACAGAATAACCACCTTGTAGTAAATGGCGGACCATACTTTTTCCCATAACTCCCGTTCCAATAAATCCTACAACTTTCGATTCATTCATATAATAGTCTCTCCTTTTTAAAACATTTTACCTATTGTTATACTATTTCTAATAGTATAACAAAATATCTTCTTAAATCGATACTATAACAATGAGAAAAATGGCTTAGTCGATTCATTCAGATATATCATGTATTTTTTGCTACACTTATGCTATAATAAATACAAACTATAGATAGATGGAGGAGTATGTTTGAAAGTACATGGAAGCTTTATGGCGGTGCTCTGCTATCTTGTAACCGTTTTGCTTCTTTACTTAACAGGGGATATATTCAATATCTCCATATTACAATTAGCAAAAGAGCCGCTCCTTCAGAATGGAGTAGTAGAACGAATTCTACATTCACTTCTCCCATTTCTTTTAGCTATACCGGTTTATTTTATCGTATATTATAAAACGAAAGAAAAGTAAACAGGCATCTATTTCATATAGATACCTGTTTATTTTGTATTCTCCGCAAAATGCCTATTCAAACCATACCTTGTTTTGAATACAGTAAAAGTAACGAAATTAGAGCTAATCTGGAAATTACTATTATCCCTCACTTACCCTTTCTAAGTTTATTCGGAATTTACAACTATATAAATAGAGGAGAGATAAGCAATGTTTTGGACGAACCGATATGAAGACTATAACATAAATCATCCCGTTGAACATGAGCAGGAAGAATTGCTAGATGGATTGTCGCCTGGAAGTATCATCACGCAAATTTTCATACGAAATGTTCACAAGTCTTTTAGTATGGTGCAATACGAAGGGATGACTGGACACATTGCATTATTTTCTGGCGGCTCAATCCCGAAACCAGGATTATTACGGATTCGTCTAGAAGATGTAGCTGCTATCATAGTATAAAACATGTAAGCTCATATACATGTTTCTTCAACGGTAGCTATTAATGTTTTTAACATCTGGACAGATTCCTGTATTTCAAGAGAATAGTATCGCTGAGTTCCTCGTTGCTTAATCGAGACGAGATGATTATCCCGTAGTATCTTTAAATGGTGAGATATAGCAGGACGAGACAATGTAGCATTCTCTGTTATTTCATTAACAGTTAATGCCTCATGTTCAGCTAGCAATAAAATTATATCTTGACGTGCTGGATCACTCAATGCTTGAAAAAGTGGAATACACGCTCGAAATGTATCAATGGCTGTTTGCCCCATTTAACCCCATCCTTTCGTTCGCTTAAACTTATGAACGAATCATATAAAAAAGAATATAAAATGTCAAGTTTTTATCAGTGAAACTTCTATTAGTGGGGGTTTTCTTCGTCCCCCACTTAGCCTTTTCCGTTTTTCTAAAGCTTTGTAATAGGTATTCGGGAAAAAGCCATTTACACAAATAGACAAAATTTAAAAATGAGGACAAAAGAAAAAGCTAGCTCTAGCTAGCTTTTTCTTTTATGAAATGGATTTCACAAGTTCGACAACTTCACTAGCTGTAGACATAGTAAGCGCCTTTGTTGCAAGTTCTTCCATTGCTGTTTTTGAAAGTTTACGAATTTGAGTACGGGCAGGCAATACAGATGTTGCACTCATACTAAATTCGTCTAATCCTAATCCAATTAATAACGGAATGGCAAGGGCATCTCCAGCCATTTCACCACACATACCAGCCCATTTTCCTTCTTTGTGTGCTGCATCAATGACCATTTTCACAAGGCGTAAAATAGACGGATTGTATGGTTGATACAAATAAGATACTTGTTCATTCATACGATCTGCTGCCATGGTGTATTGAATTAAATCATTTGTTCCAACAGAGAAGAAATCCACTTCCTTAGCAAATTGATCAGCAAGAACTGCTGATGCAGGAATTTCAACCATCATACCAATTTCGATTGTTTCAGAAACCGATACACCTTCTGCAATAAGTTTCGCTTTTTCTTCCAATAATACGCTCTTTGCTTGGCGGAATTCATCTAATGTCGCAATCATTGGGAACATAATTTTTAAGTTACCATAGACACTAGCACGAAGCAAGGCACGAAGCTGTGTACGGAAAATAGCTTGATCATCTAAACAAAGACGAATTGCACGGTATCCCAAAAATGGATTCATTTCCTTCGGCAATTGTAAATAAGAAAGTTCCTTGTCACCGCCGATATCAAGTGTACGAACGACTACAGGTTTTCCCTCCATATTTTCTAATACTGTTTTATATGCTTCAAATTGCTCATCTTCTGTAGGGAAAGAGTCACGTCCCATATACAAAAATTCAGTACGATACAAGCCGACGCCTTCACCACCATTATTTTTCACGCCAACTACATCTTTCGGAGTACCAATGTTTGCAACAAGTTCAACTTGGTGGCCATCACTTGTATAAGTAGGCTCATCCTTTAGCTGTGCCCAAACAGTTTTTTGTTCTTCAAACTTTTCCTTCTTTTCTTGATAAGAACGAAGAATGTCTTCAGAAGGATTAACGATTACTTCGCCGTCTAAACCATCAACAATGACTAAATCACCGTTTTGAATTTCCTCCATAACTATTTTTGAACCAACAACAGCAGGAATTTCAAGAGAACGAGCCATAATTGCAGAGTGAGATGTACGACCACCAATATTAGTAGTGAACCCTAGTGCATACTTACGATTAAGTTGTGCTGTGTCAGAGGGTGTTAAATCTTCTGCGATGATAATCACTTCTTCAGAAATCGTACTAGGATTGGAGAATTGAACACCTAGTAAATGTGCAAGTACACGTTTTGTTACGTCACGAATATCAGCAGCCCGTTCTTTCATATATTCATTATCCATTCCTTCAAATAGACTAACGAACATGGTAGCTACTTCATTCATTGCAAACTCAGCGTTTGTTCCTTCATTCGAAATCTTATCTTTGACAGGATTAACAAGTTCAGGATCATTTAGTACTAACAAATGCGCTTCAAAGATAGCGGCTTTATCGGCACCTAGTTCTTTTAATGCAACATCCTTAATAGAAGTAAGTTCATCTTTGGACTTAGCAAGAGCTGCATCCAAACGAGCGATTTCACTATCTGCATCAGAAATAACTTTTCTTTCAATAGTAAGATCAGGATTTTCTAAACGGAACGCTTTAGCAATTGCAATTCCGCTTGATGCGGCAATCCCTTTAATTGTTAGAGCCATTATTCTCCTAGACCTTCTTTTTTCATTGTTTCTTCAATTGCTGCTAGTGCTTGATCCGCATCATCACCATTTGCAGTAATTTTAATTTCTGAACCTTCTTGAATACCCAAAGACATTACACCCATAATCGATTTCAAGTTCACGGTTTTACCAGAATATGCTAAATTTATTTCAGAGTTAAATTTACTAGCTGCATTTACTAACAAAGTAGCTGGACGAGCATGAATTCCTGATTGGCTCGTTACTTTAAATAATTTTTCCATAATCGTAGTCCCCTTTAACAATGAATAGTATTTTGTATAGACATACGTACTACACGTAAAACATTGTATAGAATGGGTAAGATAGCGTCAACTACCTTACCCATTCTATATTATGAACATTTTAAGTCGTATTATTGAATTGTTATGGCACCTTTTTCACCTTTTACTACAGAACCTTGCTTTTTAAGAATAACTTGTTGTCCTTCTTGTAAATTAGTAAAGACAACTGGTGAAATGATAGAAGGCGCATTTTTCTTAACGAAATCAAGATCTACTTTCAATAATGCTTGGCCTTGTGTTACTTTATCACCTTGTGCTACGAGAATTTCAAAGCCTTCCCCATTCAATTTCACTGTATCGATACCAATGTGGATTAAGATTTCTTTTCCACCTTCAGAAAGAATACCAATTGCATGCTTTGTAGGGAAAACATTTACGATTTCACCGTTTACTGGAGAAACAATTGTACCTTCAGTCGGTTCAATCGCGAATCCATCGCCCATCATTTTTCCTGAGAATACTTGGTCCGGCACTTCTGTAATTGGAAGTAGTTTCCCATGCATAGGAGAAATAATTTCTTCAACTACTTTCGTATTCACCGTTTTAGTAGGAGCAGCTTCCTTCACTATTTGAGGCGTACGTCCCATCATAACATCTTGCATTTGCGTTTTAATCATATCTGATTTAGGGCCAAAAATAGCTTGAATGTTATTACCTACTTCAAGTACACCTGCAGCACCTAATTTTTTCAAACGGTCTTTATCAACTTGTTGTTGTTCGTTCACTTGTACACGTAAACGTGTGATACATGCATCTAAATGAGCAATGTTTTCTTTTCCACCTAGTGCTGCAATAATTTCACGTGGAAGTTCTCCAGCTTCTGCAGTTCCACCTTGAGATTGTTGTTCCGCATCTTCACGACCTGGCGTTTTAAGATCGAATTTACGAATAATAAAGCGGAATCCAAAGTAATAAATTACTGCGAATACTAAACCTACAACAATGACCCACCACCATGCTGTACGGCCAGGAAGAACACCGAATAGCAAGAAGTCAATTAAACCACCTGAGAATGTCATCCCAATTTTTACGTTTAAAAGCTGCATGGTCATGAAAGAAAGACCTGCAAAGATAGCATGTACTCCAAATAATACTGGTGCAACGAATAAGAATGAAAATTCGATTGGCTCTGTAATACCTGTTAAGAAAGATGTTAATGCAGCGGAACCAAGGATACCAGCAGCATATACTTTGTTTTCAGGACGAGCTTCATGATACATAGCAAGTGCCGCTGCTGGAAGACCAAACATCATGAATGGGAATTTACCTGTCATGAACGTACCAGCTGTTAATGGAGCACCATCTTTAATTTGAGCAAAGAAGATTTTTTGGTCACCGTGTACGATGTTACCTAATTTATCTGTATAAGAACCAAATTCAAACCAGAACGGAGCATAGAAAATATGATGTAATCCAAATGGAATTAACGAACGTTCAATAACACCGAATACAAATGCTGCTAGTGTTCTGTTTGCATCAATCATGTTATGTGAGAATGAATTTAATCCATATTGGATTGGCGGCCATACAAAGCACATTACTAATCCAAGAATTAGTGCGAATGCTGCAGTTGCGATAGGAACGAAACGCTTCCCTGCAAAGAATCCTAAATAAGTTGGTAAATTTATATTAAAGTATTTATTGTAACAATATGCTGCAAGAATACCGACTATAATACCACCGAATACCCCGGTCTGTAAGGTTGGAATACCTAAAACATACGCATAGGCTGGATCTTTAAATCCGAAATTCAATGGCATTTTGTCGCTTAGGAGAGCAACCTTAGCTCCAACATTTAGTGCCACGCTCATCGTTTGATTCATGATAAGGTAACCTACTAATGCAGCAAGTGCAGCTACGCCTTCTCCTCCTGCTAATCCAACTGCAACCCCGACTGCAAATAATAATGAGAGGTTCGAGAAAACAACACTACCAGATTGTTCCATAACCTTTGCTACTAATGTAAACCAATCTACCTTCAAAGCTGGAATTCGATCTGTAAGTGCCGGGTTTTGAAATGCATTACCAAATGCAAGCAATAACCCTGCAGCTGGTAAGATCGCGACTGGAAGCATTAAAGCTTTACCAACTTTTTGAAGCACACCAAATAGTTTTTTAAACATTTGAAATATTCCTCCTTTTTTAGTTTCATTCTTTCTTTCGACAAATGCAAAAAGACATGAGTGGAAGAGATGAAAAATAGCCATTTAAGGGTAGTATAACCCTTAATCTTGCTATCATTCTTACCTCTTCAACACTCATGCCTGATCGAATCAGTAACACGTGTCGAATCGTAAATATATAAGTGCACTATTCAACTTGTACTGCTAAGCAAGCGGTTTCTTTTTCCGTTATGCTAAGCTCGTCGAAAGTGAAGAACTTTCTATACCGTTATTATACACAGCGGATGTAAGCGATTCAACTATTTTATAAATCGTTTTCAATTTAGACTTATTTAGATAATTCTGACTCATCTTGTTTGCTCTGAACGAGTCGCTGCAGGTGCATCGTTAAGTACACAATTTCTGCATTATACACGGGCTTTTGTAGTCTATTTTGCATTACCTTAATTTGTTTCCACGCTAAGTTATATGCGGTTGGGTATTCTTCCTTTAATATTTCAGCAAACCTACTTGGTTCGTCTACTTTCTCTCCACTTCTTACCCGCTCAATAGCATAGTTCAGATGACGAACGAGTCGTAAGTAATGGATGCTTTCTTTATCTAGTTCTAAATCTAAATGTTCTTCAATTAACGTAACGAGATCTGCGATAAGGAGAGAATTTTGATTAACGGATGAAAGTTCAGAATCAGTTACTGAACTATAAATATGCAAGGCAATAAATCCAATTTCTCCTTCGGGTAGTTTAATTTGAAGACGTGTATTAATTAAATTTAATACTTCACAAGCAATGTTATACTCTTTCGGATATAGCGCTTTCGTTTCTAATAAAAATGGATTTTCAATAGCAAATCCTTGCTTTAATCTCCGAATAGCAAATGCAATGTGATCAGTAAGTGCGATATGAATGTGCTCATCTAGAGGGGCTGCAATCTTTTCTTGAATAAGTATCATTACATCATTCATGATTTCAATAAGTTTTTCACTAACATGAGGAATAAGCATTTTATATTGTTCTCTTTCACGTTCATTTGTCAATACAAACATTTTTTCTGCACGATCTTCTGGTAACAGTTCATTTACTCTTCTACCGAATCCAATTCCTTTTGCAATTACAACTACTTCTTCATGCTCTGGATGAGAAGCAATGATAACATTGTTATTTAAAATCTTCTTTATTATAAGGTCATGCATGCGCTTTCACCCCTTTCTAATGAAACCTGTAGTGATTTATGTTACAGAATAAAGTAATAGAGCGTCAATCAAAATCAATCACTAACGTTAAATATAATATTTTAGACAGAGCAATTATACATCACTATAATAAAACTATACTCGGTATGATACAATGAACAAACCCTTATATGCGTGAAAAGGAGAAAGCACATGATCAAAATGTTTGTCAGTGATATTGATGGTACACTCATGCAATCCGGTGGATTTATTGAGCAAGAGGACATAGCCGCTCTGCAATCTTTAGACAAGGAGACTATTATGCTTTGCTTTGCATCCGGTCGGCTAGATTACGAAATTGTTTCCTTAATGGAAAAAATAGGTTCACATTTTCATCGTATAAGCGTAAACGGTGTTTTTATTTATACAAATGAAAATAAGCAATTATTTTCTGCTAGTTTTGATTCTTCTATATTACAGCAGTTGGTTGACATGACGACAAGCAGTCGATTCATACGTTATGTGAGTGATGAACATCATTATTATATTGAAAACAAAACGCAAGAGGTTCTACAATTAGAAAAACAAGCGGCGATGACTTCCATCGAAATTCCAAATTTGAAGTATAAACTTGGTAAAACACTCTTTCCAAACAAGATTTCGGTTGGAGGAAGAACCGATGAACTTCTAGACCTCCAAACAAAATTACAGAACAAATTGAGTGGATATGTAAGCACATTTCTCTCTGCTACAAATTGTCTAGATGTTGTTCCCCATAATATAAACAAAGGGGCAGCACTAGAATTATTATTGCAGAAGCATCAAATTAAACCAAATGAAATTGCTTGTGTTGGCGATTCATACAATGATATACCCATGTTTGCTTTAACACCTTACAGTTTTGCTGTTGAACAAGCTGATGAAGAAGTAAAAAAAAGCGCCAACTATATTGTCAAAAATGTAAAAGAAGCTGTAGATGAAGTAAAAGCTTTAAATAAGCAATTGTCCCTTCGTCTATAATTTTCCTTTATTATAATTCCGAAACATAAGCCTCTTAGTATAATATCAGGCTTGTGTTTCAGATAACTTTTTACGGATGTTTTCTTCACTTAACGATTTTACTTACCTTATCTAGTGGTAACCTAATTTAAAGTTACTTGATACATTATTTCCAAGCACGTGAATTTTTATTGGATCCCTTTTTTAACAAACTCTTTTCTAATTTGGTAATTCATTAAAAACCCCAAGACTGATTGTATCTATCACCTCTAATTGAGGAGATAATATAACCATATCCGCATCCTTCCCCGCATCTAATACTCCTTTACTGTGCAACCCAAACTCCTTTGCTTGATTAATGGATGTCATTCTAACCGCTTCTTCAATTGTGCAGCCTGTATAAGTTAGTATATTACGAAATGCTTGGTCCATCGTTAAAACACTTCCTGCTAACGTCCCATTTTCTAATGTAGCAATGCCGTTTTGTACATGAACGGGTTGACCTCCTAACTCATACATTCCATCCTTTAGCCCTTTAGCCTTCATTGCGTCTGTAATAATACACACCTTTTCTGGTCCTTTTACAATGTAAGCTAGCCTTACCATTTCCGGATGAATATGAATACCGTCTACAATCATTTCCACAGTGATATCCCGATCCAAAAGCGCGCGGCCAACTGCCCCCGGTTCGCGATGGTGCATACCCTTCATTTGATTAAAAAGATGGGTAGCATGATGAATATTCTTTCCAGAAAGCTGTTCATAGGAGGCATCCGAATGCCCAATACTCCCTATTATCCCGTTTTGTTCGAAAAACGTTTCTAGTTCTTTACATTCCTCTTCAGGAGCATACGTAACCAGCTTAATCAGATTTCCACTGCATTGTTGAAAAGTTTCAAAGGTTTGTACATCTGGAGTCATCATATGAGAGATTTGTTGCGCACCGGCACGTGCCTTTGAAAGAAACGGTCCTTCTAAATGGATAAATCCGATATGCGCTCCTAACTCTTTTGCTATTTTCACAGATTGTAGCGCTTGCATAATTACCTCGCAAGATTGAGTCATCGTAGTTGGGAAAAAAGTCGTAACTCCTTCACTTAATAATTTATTGCTAAGCTCTATGAGGGTTTGAGGATTGGCATCCATTGTATCTATTCCATACCCGCCATGTATATGAATATCTATCATGCCTGGGATCACAATATTTCCATCAACATTATAGATTTGTTCCTGTTGACGAAGTACCAATTGGCTCATATCGCCAACTTCTTTAATGCTCCTATCAAATCGAATGTAGCCGTCTGCAATGTATTGATTTCCCGTATAAATTTGTGCGTGCAGCAGTACCCATTCCATGACATCCACCCCCACGTTTCTTATGGTTACATAAAAAATAGGCGAATTCCCTTCTACTCTTTCGTAAAATCATTCAACGTTCCAAAAAACAAATCGGCTTCTTCCACAATATCTGAATCCTCCGGCAAAGGTGGAAGCTCATCTATTGTTTTAAGGCCAAATAAATCCATAAACTCCTTCGTTGTACCATATAAAATAGGACGACCCGTACCCTCTGCTCTCCCTATTTCCTTAATTAAAAGCCTTGAGACAAGAGTTTGTATTGGTTTTTCTGTTTTTACTCCGCGAATTTCCTCAATTTCTGTTCTTGTAATCGGCTGACGATATGCAACGATTGCCAATGTCTCGAGAGCAGCTTGCGATAACGAATTAGAAGATGGCGTTTCAATTAGCTTTTCATAAAAATGAGCATGCTCTCGTTTCGTTGTTAGACGATATGCATTAGCAAATTGTACAATTGTAAATCCCCGATTCACAGATGCATACTCTTCCACTAGCTGCCCGACAAGAATTCGTACTTGATCGATCGTAATTCCCAATACCTGTGAAATTTGATCTGGATAAATCCCCTCCTCCCCGCTTACAAACAGCAAGCCTTCTAGAACTCCCTTTTGTTCATGTTGATTCAATAGTTGCTCCCCCTTCTCCGATACTACAAACATAGATTTCTTCAAAGTTCTGTTCTTGTTCAACAGTTACCATCTTTTTTTTCATTAGTTCCAAAATTGCTAAAAACGTAACCACAATAGATTCACGACTATCTTCCACAAACAAATCAAAAAAACTGCATCTACCACTGGATTTTGCTAGCCGATAGACAATCTCTTCTATCCTTTTTTCAATTGGAATTTCTTGTCTGGAAATAGTAGTAGAAACAGGCTTTTGTAATTTTTTTCGACGCATAAGTTTTTGAAAAGCTGCAAGCATGTCATATAGCGTAACATTTTTCGGCAAGTTTTCTTCTCTCTCTGAATGTATAAAATCACTTAAATCAGCAGGAGCTCGCGTGTATAGAAGAGCTCTTTCACGTTCACGTTCTTTAAGATCAGATGCAGCCTGCTTATACTTTTTATACTCGATTAACCGTTCCATAAGCTCTTGACGGGGATCCTCCTCTTCCCAATCTTCTTCTTCCAAAAACTCTTCTTCTTGTTTTGGCAACAGCATTTTACTTTTTATAGCTAATAGCGTAGCTGCCATAACTAAATATTCACTAGCAACATCCAATTGCAATTCCTTCATCGCATGGATATAACCTACATATTGCTCTGTAATTTCAGCGACAGGAATATCATATATATCAATTTCATAACGATGAATTAAATGTAGCAATAAATCTAACGGTCCTTCAAACGCATCAATTTTAATATTGTATTGCAAGTAGCATCCCACCAACCATTCATATATCAGTATAAGTATAGAGCATGATCGAGGTCTATCCAATCCTTTTTAATTAAAATAAGCTGAGTCAATACGCACAATAAACCATTATAGTGTATGATATCATGATTGTAGTGCAAGAGGAGAAACAAGCCGACCTTATTCGTTTAGCTGAATAAGTGCAGCTTGTCCATCTTACAATAGAGAAAAGGGAGCGGATATCATGTATCCAGATGCTTACATACAATATCTAGTACACTTTCATGCGGATCGTGATTATTTTGAATGTCATGAAATATTAGAGGAATATTGGAAAAAAGAGCCCCCTGCAAAAAGACTGCCTTTTTGGGTAGCTCTTATACAAATAGCTGTAGCCCAATACCATTATCGTCGCAACAATCGGCGAGGTGCAATTCGTTTACTACGTCATGCACATACTATTCTAAAGAATGATAGAAAACCGATAATTCAATATGGGTTACAGGATGAAGCACTTCTCGTTCTCCTACAAGAAAACATTCGACAAATGGAAGAAGAAAAAGCTTATACAAGCATAACACTTCCTATTGCTGATTCTTTATTGGAATCAGTCCTTATACAAGAATGCACAAAGCTTGGTCTAGAATGGAATAGCAAAAGTGATTTATCCAATTTATTTTTGATCAACAAACATTTGCTACGAAATCGAACGGAAGTAATGGAAGAACGAAACAAGCAAATAAAAAAAAGAAAGCAGGGCCTGTAACCTCTGCTTTCTTTTTATAAATGAATCGTGTCAGTATTGCATTTGTCACAAAATGGTTTTGTTAGTTCATTGCCGCAAACCGTAACTCCAGGCATCATAGAACGCAATTCGGTGACCATTTTCTTACCAATACCTGCATGACGATGCGATGGCGTAACACATATATGTTGAATGTGCACGACCCCATCTTCTTTTTTTAAAGTCCCAATAATCCCGAGAACATCTTCCTCTTCTTTCCATAAGTAAAGCTGCCAGTCCTCGTTCATTTCATATTGTTTCACAGTTGCTTGCAACTTTTTTACTTCTTTTTCAGTCGGCATAAAAGACAGAAGACCCATCGCAATTTTTTCATAATTTTTCTTGAAACGAATCAACATAAGAAATTTTCCCTTCTTATCGAAAAAGCTTTCCCTCAACTAGTAATAAAACCCAGCTACTAGACAAACTAACCTAATACAATTTTTCTTATCTTTACCCTTTTTACTTTGCAGTGATCCCCGTTGCATTATTTTTATTCTACAACAACTTTGAAACAGTGAGAAACTACTGCATTTAGGCTTTGTTATTCACTTTCTTACATTTCTTATTATATACTTTTTATTTAAAGAAATGTTCCGTAATCCTATTTAAAAATGGAAATTTTATAACTTTCATTCATGCTAGTTTTTCCCAATTTGTATAATTCAATTGATTATGGAATATGGGCTAAAATAAGCAAACGCTTTCACTTAAAGGTATTTTTCAGAACCATCCAAAACACAAAAAAAGGATGATACCAAACAAAGCAAACCCATACTCAATGTTCAATCATCATCCTTTTTCTATTTACCTTATAGAATTATTCTTCCCAAACCTTTACTTCTTTCATAACATCCCCATTTTTCATTGCAAGAACTGTATCTAAACCACTTGTAACTTGTCCAAATACTGTATGAACGCCGTCTAAATGCGGTTGCGGTTCATGAACGATAAAAAATTGACTACCACCTGTATCTCTCCCAGCATGCGCCATAGAAAGTGATCCAGCAACGTGACGATGAGGGTTTCCTTTCGTTTCACATTTAATAGTATATCCGGGACCACCTGCACCTGTTCCAGTTGGATCCCCGCCTTGACTTACAAAACCAGGAATGACTCTGTGAAAGGTTACCCCATTATAAAATCCATCATTTGCTAATTTTTCAAAGTTTGCTACCGTTCCAGGTGCTTCACTTGGAAAAAATTCAATTTCAATTTTTTGTCCATTCTCCATAATAATATGTCCCTTTTTCATTATATGTACCTCCCATTATTCCAACTATTTGGTATGTTCTCCGCCTATGCGTTTCACAGAGTAGAGCGTTTTTATTCTGATTTATCATACCATAATCATGCTACAAAAAGAAAATACAACGCAATGAAAAAAATAAGACATGCTCATAATCTTTTACAAAATCAATCTAAAGACGGATGACAAATCATAAAAATGTACTATAATGACTGTACTACCCTACAATTCTTTAACAGGTAAAGGAGCGATTTTCGTGAAAACGAAATTAAGTGCGTTTCTTCTCATCTTTACGTTACTTATGCCACTTTCTGCATATGCTGACACTACTGAAGGAGAAACAATTATTACATTAGGAGAAAATTTAACAGACCAACAAAAACAAACTGTACTGAGCGATATGAAAGCACCACAAAATGTACAAATTATTACCGTTTCAAACGCAGAGGAACATAAGTATCTAGATAGCTATGTACCAGCCGCTCAAATTGGTACAAAGGCAATATCTTCTTCAAAAATCACATATACAAAAGCCGGATCCGGGCTTATTGTACAAACACATAACATTTCTGGCATTACAGACGCCATGTATACGAATGCACTAATAACAGCTGGAGTAAAGGATGCAAACATATACATTACTGCGCCCTTTTCAGTATCAGGAACAGCTGCATTAACAGGAATTATGAAAGCTTACGAAACAACAGCCAAAACAGCTATCCCTGAAGGTGTCAAGCAAGTTGCAAACCAGGAAATGGTTACTACATCTACCCTCGGGAACCAAATTGGTGCTGACAAAGCGGTTCAGCTTATGACAAAAATTAAAGAATCGATTGCACAAAACCAACCGAAAACAACGGAAGATTTGCGAACTTTAATTAAAGACATTGCGAATCAAATGGGGATTCAACTAACTGATGAGCAACTAAACAGTCTTGTTTCTTTATTTGATAAAATGAAAAATTTAAATATTGATTGGAATCAAGTAGGTAATCAATTAAACAATGCGAAAAATCAAGTTTCTTCTTTTTTACAATCCAATCAAGGTCAAACATTTTTAGATCAAGTAAAAGGCATTTTTTCTAGCTTTATTGATTTTATCAAATCCCTATTTAAATAAGTGATAAATCCTATTCAGAATACGAAAAACGAGATGAAACTATTTCACCTCGTTTTTTGTTTTTCTCCGACTACTTTTGCCGAATACGATTTTGTGGTCGTACAATACTTGGTCTTATTTTCAAACTCGAAATAGTTGGTCGAATAAATATTTTCATTAATGCGCCCCCATCGAACGGAAGAAAGGGCCATAAATATGGCGTTTGTAAACTTCTTGTGGAAGCAAGAAATAATATAAGGAATGTTACCCCTACTATAAATCCAATTTCATGCAACCACGCTGTGAATAAAATAAGGAGAATTTTCGTAATTTTATTTGCCAAGCTAAGCTCGTAGCTTGGCGTTGCATATGCCCCAATAACCGAGATTGCCGAATACAAAATAACTTCTGGAACGAACAGCCCTACCTCAATGGCAATTTGTCCAATTAACACCGCAGAAATTAGACCTAATGAAGTAGAAAGTGCAGTTGGTGTATGGATAGACGCCATCCGTAGAAATTCTAGGCCAATTTCAACTAATATAATTTGTAGAAATGTCGGTATATGAGTCACTTTATTCGGTCCTATAAAGGCAAGCTGAGGCGGTAATAGTGTTGGATCAAATACGAACACGAGCCAAAAGGGGAGCAAAAAAAGGGAAAATAAAATTCCTAAAAAGCGAACCCATCTTTGGAACGTTCCAACTACTGGATTTTGGCGAAACTCTTCTGCATGCTGTACATGATGAAAAAATGTAGTTGGAGTAATCATCACACTTGGGGACGTGTCACAAATAACAAGAACATGTCCTTCTAATAGATGATTCGCTGCCACATCAGGACGCTCCGTGTAGCGAATGAGTGGAAAGGGATTAAAACGCTGCTGCACAAGAAATTCCTCTATTGTTTTATCTGACATTGTGATTCCATCTATTCCAATGGCCTGAAGCTCCTGTTTTATGATTTTCACTAAATCAAGATTGGCAACATCTTGAATATAAGAAATACAAATATCTGATTGCGATCGTTCCCCTACTCGAATAATTTCATTACGAAGTCTTGGATCTCGTATGCGTCTTCGAATAAGAGCTGTATTCACTATTATATTTTCTACAAAACCATCTCTAGCACCTCGAACTACCTTTTCTGTATCTGGCTCTGTTGGTGTCCGTCCTGGATAGCTTCTGACATCTATCTCAAATGCTTCTGTCTCCCCATCTACAAATATAACAATAAGACCCGAAAGCACTTTTAAAATGGCATCATCCATCGTTTTAATTCTATTTACCTGTTGATGAATAAGGCGATTTTCAATAAGTTGCATAGGTGAGTTTGTATAGATGTCTCCTTCATTCAAATCAACAAGTTCATCCAAAATATGAATAATATAATTGCTATCGCATAGTCCATTTACAAATGTAATAGCAATTTTTTTACGTAGTATAGTAAATGTGCGAATCCCAACATCAAAGGTAACCCCTAGACCTACCGTTTGCTTTAAATAATTTTCGTTATCGCTAAGAAACGAAGAAATGGGAATCTTAATAGGTTGTTCCTTTTTTTGCATAATAGCCACTCCTTTCGAGAATGAGTTCGACTGCTTGTTTGGTTATAGGGGATCCTTTTGCTATTTCATCATTGCTGCACATTTTTCCAATATCCCCTATCCCAACGATAATGGGAACTTGCAGCGA
>NZ_JBXKMX010000258.1:0-8978 GCF_056992975.1 Ectobacillus sp.
ATAACGCAATTAGAAGTTAAACTGGAACAAACTAAGCAATCCTTATGCATTATGCAAAATGTATATAAATCGAAATATAAAAAAGAACATATGGCGACCGTTTATATCATTGTAAGTGTCATTATGCATTTGCAAACAGATCTACACATATTAGAGCATTTAATAGAAGATACAAAAATAAATGGATTAGCATCAAAAGGAACCGATATTCTTATGAAACTAAATGGTAATTTTATGGATGATTAATACCGCTAGAATAATTGTCGCCTGTCCTACCTCAAAAGCACTGCGACTTGAAGTAAATGATAGCTATATAAAAATAAGGGAACCCGAAAGGAAATAATCATTTCTTTCAGGTTCCCTTATTTTTTATATAATCCCTTTAGGGACATTTCCCTTTATAGACCTGCTTGCTTCTTTAATTCTAATGCTTTATCTGTTTGCTCCCAAGGAAGAACAACATCAGTACGACCAAAATGACCATAAGCAGCCGTTTGCTTATAAATTGGGCGACGAAGATCAAGCATCTTAATGATTCCAGCTGGGCGAAGGTCAAAGTTAGTACGAATTAAATCCACCAACAATTCCTCAGATACTTTACCCGTTCCAAACGTATCGACTGAAATGGAAACTGGCTGTGCAACGCCAATTGCATAGGCAAACTGAACTTCTGCCTTATCAGCAAGACCTGCAGCCACAATATTTTTCGCAACATAACGTGCTGCATAGGCTGCTGAACGGTCTACTTTTGTAGGATCTTTACCGGAGAACGCACCACCGCCATGACGTGCATATCCACCATACGTATCTACAATAATCTTACGTCCTGTTAAACCGGCATCGCCTTGTGGTCCACCAATTACAAAACGACCCGTTGGATTGATAAAGTACTTTGTCTTTTCATCAATTAAATGAGCCGGCACGATTGGTTTAATAACAAATTCTTTCAGATCCTTTTGAATTTGTTCCTGTGTAATTTCTGGATGATGCTGAGTTGAAATAACAATAGTATCAATACGCACAGGTTGGTTATTTTCATCATATTCTACCGTTACTTGTGTCTTACCATCTGGTCGTAAGTATGGGACTGTTTGGTCCTTACGAACTTCTGCTAGACGATGAGATAATTTATGTGCAAGAGCAATTGGAAGAGGCATTAATTCTTTTGTCTCATTACAAGCGTATCCGAACATTAATCCTTGATCGCCAGCTCCGATTGCTTCAATTTCCGCATCTGTCATCGTTCCTTCTCGAGCTTCTAATGCCTGATTGACTCCCATCGCGATATCAGCAGATTGTTCATCTATAGAAGTAAGTACAGCACAAGTTTCTGCATCAAATCCATATTTCGCACGATTATAACCGATCTCACGAATTGTATCACGAACAATTTTTGGGATGTCTACATAGGTAGAAGTTGTAATCTCTCCTGCAACCAATACTAAACCAGTTGTTACTGATGTTTCACAAGCAACGCGCGCATTCGGATCTTTCTCTAGAATTGCATCTAAAATGCTATCAGAAATTTGGTCACAAATTTTATCTGGGTGTCCCTCAGTAACAGACTCAGAAGTAAATAGACGACGTGTCTTACTCATTAGTAACCCCCCCTTTTCTATTATGTACGGAACTCATCTCTACAGAATACGTGGCTTACTTACAATACCCAATTTTAAAAATAAAAAAACCTTTCCCCTTGAGGAAAGGTTAAAATTTACTCATGTTTGCCTTTCACTCTTATCGTTCAAGGCTGATTACAAGCCTTGCGTCAGGTTAAGCACCTTTTCACTTTGAGAGTGAGGTTGCTGGGCTTCATGGGGCCTGTCCCTCCGCCAGCTCAGGATAAGAGAGTATCCGTCCAAACATTATACTAAAGAAATATCTGTCTGTTGTCAATTAAATTTCATAATTTATTGAATGATATTCACTGTTTTTGTCGAATAAAGTAAGGATGTAAGAACCTAGTAAAGCGGGAAACAAATTTCAATATATAGTATACATTATTTATTTTAATATGTTATACTCTTTGTAGAAAAAGGGAGCATATTTCATAAATCACATAAAGGATGGTATGTATATGAGTACTGTGAATATCCACACTGAATTACAAGAATTAGTCAATGGAAGCAATGCACACGTTCAACTAAGTGTTCCGCAATTAGTTGAAAAAGTATTAGTGAAAAAAGAAGGTGTTTTATCTTCTGCAGGCGCTGTTTCTGTTGCGACGGGAAAATACACAGGACGATCTCCTAAAGATAAATTTATCGTTAAAGATGATATTACGGAAGGCAAAGTTGACTGGGGTTCAGTTAACCAACCAATTTCATCAGAAACCTTCGATAAGCTATATACTAAAGTGCTAGAATACTTAAAAGAAAAAGATGAAATATTCATTTTTAACGGTTTTGCTGGAGCAGATAAAGCATATCAAATGCCAATCCAAGTTATCAATGAATATGCATGGCATAATCTATTTGCCCAACAATTATTTATTCGTCCTACTGAAGAAGAATTAGTAAATCATCAATCTGAATTTACAATTGTTTCAGCTCCTAACTTTAAAGCAGATCCAAGTGTGGATGGAACAAATTCAGAAACATTCATTATCATTTCCTTTGAAAAACGTATCGTTCTCATCGGAGGAACTGAATATGCTGGAGAAATGAAAAAAGGTATCTTCTCTATCATGAATTTCTTACTACCTGAACAAGACATCTTTTCTATGCACTGCTCTTCAAATGTTGGTCAAGAAGGGGACGTTGCTTTATTCTTCGGTCTTTCCGGAACAGGAAAAACAACTTTATCAGCTGATGCAAACCGTAAACTTATTGGGGATGATGAACACGGTTGGTCTGATAATGGTGTATTTAACATCGAAGGCGGTTGCTATGCGAAAGTTGTCAATTTATCACGTGAAAAAGAACCACAAATCTACGATGCTATCACATTTGGTACGGTTTTAGAAAACGTTGTTCTTGATGAACATTCTCGCGTGGCAGATTACGATAATGTATCATTGACAGAAAATACTCGCGTTGCTTATCCAATGGAAGCAATTGATAATATTGTCTTACCAAGTGTTGCCGGTCACCCGAATACAATTATTTTCTTAACAGCTGACGCATCTGGCGTATTGCCTCCAATCAGCAAACTTTCTAAAGAACAAGCAATGTACCACTTCTTAAGTGGATATACAAGTAAACTTGCTGGTACAGAACGCGGAGTTACTTCTCCACAAGCAACATTCTCAACATGCTTTGGATCTCCTTTCTTGCCGCTTCCAGCATCTCGTTACGCTGAACTACTTGGAGAAAAAATTGAAAAACATAATGCCGAAGTATTCTTAGTAAACACAGGCTGGACTGGCGGGGTATACGGTGTAGGAAAACGTATGAACCTTAAATATACTCGTGCAATGGTTCAAGCAGCACTTAACGGTGAATTAGCTAATGTAGAAACAAACAAAGATAGCATTTTCGGACTTGAAATTCCACTTCATGTACCTGGTGTTCCTGATGAAGTATTAATTCCGGAAAAGACATGGGCTGATAAAGAAGAATATAAGAAAACTGCAATTGAACTCGCAAGCAAATTCAAAGAAAACTTCAAGAAATTTTCAAATGTTTCTGAAGACATCATTTCAGCAGGCGGTCCTTTCTAATAGCTAAAAATACCGTCTACAGTCATTCTGTAGGCGGTATTTTTTTTCAAAAAAAAGAACAGTCATTTGACTGCTCAACATTTATAGCATGTAACCGTGCTTCGAGCTAGAGATGCTTTTCGTAGCTGTTTATCTACTGTCCTACACTTCGTTACTTCGTCGACGCTAATTGTAGAAATGCATTCACTTCTTCAAAGCTTAACCCTAAACCTTTTGCCTCCATAATCAATGCTAACCACTCCATGTCAAGATAGGCTCCGTGCGTCTCTTCCCCAATCATTCTTGATTGACTCATCAACATTTAGCTACCTCCGTAAGCGGCAGACCAGCCATCGTAGTATTCCTACCTTAGATCTGTGACTTTGCGTCCCCATTTTTCAACAGGTTTGCCTTTATCAACTTTTCATAATTTTAATTGTGATATTTCACATTTCTATTTTATCATGATTATCATTTAATAGTCGACTTTTAATATAAAAATATTTAAAAAAATATTTAAACAATATTCGATAAACTAATGTTGAATTTCTTTAAAGAGCAGGTTGCATCCTTGCATCACAATTTTTTATATAGGCATTCACACAATTTTGTTTCGGTTCATACAGTAAAAGTAGATTCTATCTAGGAGGTGCAAAGCATTGCGAAAGCTTTTCGTTCTATTTTTACTTATAACACTAAGTTGCATTACGCTTGTAGCTTGTACTCAAAAGTCAGTTAATGAAAAGGTTCGTGTCGGAGAAGTCACCCATTCCTTATTTTACACTCCCCTGTATGTAGCCATTAATAATGGCTATTTCCGAGAGGAAGGAATTGATTTAGAACTACAAATGACTGCTGGCGGTGATAAGACGATGACTGCCATTCTTTCAAATAGTATAGATATCGGACTCGTTGGTTCAGAGACATCCATTTATGTATACAATCAAGGAGCAAAAGATCCTGTTATTAACTTTGCCCAGTTAACCCAAACAGACGGAACATTTCTCGTGTCTCGTACTAAAACAGATACATTCCATTGGAGTGATTTAAAGGGCAAGACGTTTCTTGGGCAGCGCCAAGGTGGTATGCCGCAAATGGTAGGAGAATTTGTTCTGAAAAATCATAATCTAAATCCTCAAAAGGATCTTACTCTTATACAAAACATTGACTTTGCAAATATTGCTAACGCCTTTGCTTCTGGAACAGGTGATTACGTTCAATTATTTGAACCAACAGCTAGTATTTTTGAGCAAGCTGGAAAAGGGTATATTGTCGCTTCATTTGGTGCAGAATCTGGAAATGTTCCCTATACATCCTTTATGACAAAGAAAAGTTATTTAGTCAGCCATAAAGCAACAATAGAAAAATTTACAAAAGCCTTATATAGAGGGCAACAATGGGTATACACTCATACTGCAGAAGAGATTACAAATATAGTACAATCGCAATTTTCCGATACCCCAAAGGAGATTATTACGAAAGTCATACAGCGATATAAGGATCAGCAATCATTTGCAACTAATCCGCTTTTAGATGAAACAGAGTGGAATAACCTTCAAAAAATTATGAAAGAAGCTGGGCAATTGCCAAATAAGGTCGACTATCCAAGTTTAGTTGATCGGGAGATTGCTGAAAAAGTGATAAGAAAATAGGGGAAATGCCTAATGAGCTTTTTATCCATTGACCAGCTATACCATGGGTACTTTACTACAGATGAAGCAAGTCTTGTTCTAGCTAATATAAGTTTATCTGTCCAGGAAGGAGAATTTGTTTCCATTCTAGGAGCAAGCGGGTGTGGGAAAACGACATTACTTTCTTTAATTTCTGGATTACTAGTACCATTAAGCGGTACTGTAACGCTTGAACGGGAAATCATTACAAAACCATCATCCAAAATCGGCTATATGCTACAGCAAGACTACTTATTTCCTTGGAAAACGATACAAGAAAATGTTGTAACTGGACTTCGCATCACGAATAACTATAATGAGGAAAATAAACGGTACACGATCCAATTATTAAATCAGGTTGGATTACAAGACATAGAACATTTGTATCCTCGGCATTTGTCGGGTGGAATGCGACAACGTGCCGCTCTTGTCCGTACGTTAACAACTCATCCAAAGCTACTATTATTAGACGAACCATTTTCCGCTCTTGATTATCAGACGAAGCTTAAATTAGAAGAACTCGTTTTTTCCCTGCTGAAACAATTTCAAAAAACGTCCATCCTCGTTACTCATGATTTAGAGGAAGCAATCGCGATGAGTGACCGCATCATTCTACTGCAAGCTAGACCTGGAAGAATAGCGAAAGAGATTATAATTCCTGATGATATACGTGTCTTACCCCCCTTCCAGGCGCGTTCCCACCCTTCCTTCCTCCCTTTATTTCAAACTATTTGGAAGGAGCTTGAAGCTATTGAGGGATAATCACTTCAATTTGAAACGATTACACAGCATGTATAAAAAACAGAATCTCACAGTGAAATATACCGTCCTCTTAATACAAGTACTTTTGCTTGTTGGATCCATTTTCCTATGGCAAATCGCGAGCAGCCAAGATTGGATTGATCCACTTCTATTTAGTTCACCAATTAGTATTTTTCACTTGTTTAGTAGTAAATTACAAGATGGTACGCTTTGGCCCCATCTATCTACCACACTATTTGAAACCTGTATTGGGTTTATTCTAGGAACTCTTCTCGGCGCCATTATTGCTACCATACTTTGGTGGATCCCTATTTTAGCTAAAGTTTTAGATCCTTATTTAGTCGTATTCAATGCTATGCCTAAGGTCGCTCTCGGTCCCATTATCATCGTAATATTTGGTCCTAATGAGACCTCATCTATTGCAATGGGGGTTCTAATTTCTATCATCATTACCATTCTTGTGATTTACTCTGCCTTTTTAGAGATTGACACGAATTATATAAAGGTTCTTCAAACTTTCGGCGCCAATCGCTGGCAAGTGTATAAGCAAGCGGTTCTCCCCGCTTCCTTCCCCACGATTATATCTACTTTAAAAGTAAACGTAGGCCTTTCATGGGTCGGAGTTATTTTTGGAGAATTGCTTGTTTCAAAACAAGGCTTAGGCTACTTAATTCATTACGGCTTTCAAATTTTCAATTTCACGCTTGTACTCATGAGTGTACTGCTCACATGTTTATTTGCTGCCATCATGTACGTTCTAGTAGCATTATTTGAAAAAATGATTATTAAATAAAATTTGAATAAAAAATGGACCGTCACAGGTAAAGGTTCCTACCATTTCTGAGTAACGGTCCATTTCTTACATAACATGAAAACTTTTGTGTACTTGCTCTAAGCTTCGAACTAACACATCATCTCTCATAATAAAGCTGTATCGCCGATCATCTTTAATATGGGTCGGAATTGCATCCAATAAAACAGGTCCATTCGTTTCGTCAAGATGTGTATGCTTAACAAGCTTACTAATAGTTGCATAGTATATGTTTTTAATGATTATTTTATCTTTTCCAGACACTTTATATTGTCCTACATACTCAAGATGTGACACGATTCCACCTGTTTCTTCCAGCACCTCCCTGACGGCAGCTTCTTCAGGTGTTTCGCCTTCTTCTACTTTTCCACCTGGAAATTCAAAGCCACGACGCAAGTGCTGTGTTAACAGCCACTTGTCATGATAACGGCAAATCGCCCAAACATGCTTAGGTGCTTGAGAAAAAGGACGATCATCAAATGATAACTCCACTTTATTCTGGTAGTAATCTTTAAATGTATACATGAAAATGCGCTCCTACTATTACGAATTCTTACAGTGAATTGTAGCATATTTTTGCAACATCTGCCTAATAAGAAAAATAACGTTCAAACGTTATTTCCTTCATAACGACTCATAAAAGCAAACTCTAACCGAACAGGTCTGCCCAATTATGTTGTCCCCTAAGACAAAACTCCTATTCATTGTTACCTAGAAAAAGGGAAATATGCACAATTCCCCCTATCTATCATGTTAGGATGAACATACAAGTGTTGTTCTTGTGTCTAAAATGAAAGAAAGACTATTCTTTCACACACAGATACGACTGTGCTAAAGATAGCCTTTCAACATCATCTATTAGCCAAATACTTTTTCTAATTCCTCTTTATTTTGTGATAACCAGTAATTCATAAGACGTTTTGCACCCTCTAGATCATGAAGTTTTGCCTGCCCACATTGCAAAACATTAGCTGCGGGTACTTCAGTTACAGTAACTGCATCACGCATCGTGTCTTCGAGCAGGTCAATAATCTCACGAACGGTTGATGTGCCGCTTACTACAAGGTAGAATCCAGTTTGGCATCCCATAGGCGAAATATCAATAATATCAAAGTGGCCAAATTTCACTACATATTTTCGTAAATTATATGCTAATAAATGTTCAAGTGTATGAATAACATCTGGCTTCATTGCTTCCTTATTCGGTTGACAAAATCGAATATCAAATTTATTTACAATTCCGTCACTTCCAACTTTATGAACACCACAATGTCTGACATAAGGTGCTTTCACAATGGTATGGTCTAATTCAAAGCTTTCTACTGATGGCATATTGGTCTCTCCTTAATAAATCAAATTAAATAATTCCGATATAAATAATATGATATAATTTTTTTTACAAATAGTAAAGATATGAAACATGATTTTTCAATACAGCTTGTGCTATGATAATTGTATTTGAAAGGAGTTTTTACTATGAAGAAAATTCTTATTTCTATTATTCAGTTTTATCAGAATTTTATATCTCCATTAACACCACCATCCTGTCGTTTTTATCCGACTTGCTCTCATTATGGCGTGGAAGCAATTAAAGTCCATGGTGCACTTAAAGGAAGCTGGCTTACTATCAAACGAATTTCAAAATGCCATCCGTTTCATCCCGGTGGATTTGACCCTGTTCCCGAGAAAAAACACAAGCATCCTTAATGTTCGTAGCCGTTTATAATCACGTCTAATTTCCCTGTTTTGGGATCAATCACCATACCGTGTACTGGAACATCAGTTGGTAAGAGAGGGTGATTACGAATCGTATCTACACTATGTTTTACGCTATCCTCCACGCTTGAGAAACCACGAAGAAAGCGATTTAAGTCAATACCTGAATAGCGAAGCGTTTCAATCTTATCTTCAGAAATGCCTCGGTCTTTCATCTTCTGAATCGTCTTTTGTGCTTGTATGCTTGCCATTCCGCAATCATAATGACCAACCACACATACTTCAGCAGCACCTAATTCATATACTGCCACCATAATACTACGCATAATACTTCCAAACGGATGAGAAACTATTGCTCCTGCCACTTTAATAATTTTCA
>NZ_JBXKMX010000259.1:0-4136 GCF_056992975.1 Ectobacillus sp.
AAAGAATTGTTATCTACAAAAAATGCTTCGCCGCGAATGATGTCAATTTTATTTCCTTTAAGGAGTGTTTCGACTCCTCCCGTTAATTTATTGACAACGCTTTGTTTCCAAGCTTGTACCTTTGAAAAATCAACGGTAACATTTTCAGCTGTAATCCCCATATCACTCGAATGCTTAGCATGTTCATAACGATGACCTGCTGAAATGAGAGCTTTTGAAGGAATACATCCGACATTTAAACACACACCACCAATAGATCCTCTTTCTATAACTGCTACTTTTTGACCAAGTTGAGCAGCACGAATAGCCGCAACGTAGCCACCAGGGCCAGCACCAATAACAACAGTATCTAAATCAATTGGAAAATCTCCTACTACCATGTGCGATTACGCCTCCATTATAAGTAATTGTGGATCGTTCAATAAACGCTTGATATGATTTAAAGCTTTTTGAGCAGTCGCACCATCAATCATACGATGGTCAAAGCTTAGTGACAATGCAAGAACCGGTGCAATAACAATTTCACCATTTTTGACAACTGGTTTTTCACTAATACGTCCAATGCCAAGAATTGCAACCTCCGGATGATTAATAACCGGTGTAAACCATTGACCACCTGCAGATCCAATGTTTGTTATCGTGCAAGATGCGCCCTTCATTTCATTTGGAGCAAGACGACCTTCACGAGCCTTATCTGCAAGCTCATTAATTTCAGCGGAAATCGAGAATATAGATTTACGATCTGCTTCATTCACAACTGGTACGAGAAGACCCTTATCCGTATCTGCTGCAATCCCGATATTATAGTAATACTTATGAATAATTTCAGATGTTGCATCATCTAGTGACGTATTTAAGGCTGGAAATTCGCGAAGTGCAGATGTTAGCGCTTTTACAACATAAGGTAAATACGTTAATTTAATGCCTTTTCCAGCTGCAACCTCTTTAAATTTCTTACGATGCAAGACAAGATCAGTTACATCTACTTCATCCATTAACGTTACGTGCGGAGCTGTTTGTTTCGAATGAACCATTGCCTTTGCAATCGCCTTACGAATACCACTCATCTTTTCACGTGTTTCTGGATATTGACTAGTTGTTAACACTACTTCTTCTTTTGACTCTACTTTCGTTTCTGCTACTGCTTCCACTTGAATCTCTTCCTGATTTGGTACTGTTACTGCTTCTTTTCCAAAAGCATCAATATCATCTTTCAATACACGTCCATTTTTACCTGATCCGTGTACGTTATGAATATCAATCCCTTTTTCCCGAGCATATTTGCGAACAGATGGCATAGCAATAACTCGTTCATTCTTTTGCGCAACTTCATTTACTACTGCCACAACTGCTTCCTGTTTTGCAGGTTCTTCTTCCTTAGGAGCAGCTTCTTGCCCTTTGAACGTAAGGTTTTCGTACCCAGGTGCGTCTAGCGTTACAAGAACATCTCCTACAACTGCTACTGTGCCTTCGCTAACAATTACATCTAGTACTTTCCCTTTTACTGGAGAAGGAATTTCTACTACAGATTTATCATTTTGTACTTCTAGAAGAACATCATCTTCATTGATTTCATCGCCAGGTTTAACAAACCATTTAACGATTTCACCTTCATGAATACCCTCACCGATATCTGGTAATCTAAATTCGAATGCCACGGACTTCATCTCCCTGTACTATTTATCGTTTAAAACGGTATATTAATAGCGATAGCGCAAAAGAATAAAGATCTTTCTTTTGCGCTCATTTATGTTTAGAAATTCATAACTTTTTGAATAGCTTCTACAACGTCCTTATGGTTTGGTAGCCATACACCTTCTGCTTGAGAGAATGGGAATACCGTATCTGCTGCTGTAACACGAACAACTGGTGCTTCTAAACTAAGAATGGCGCGCTCATTAATTTCAGCAACTACATTAGCAGCAATACCTGCTTGACGTTGCGCCTCTTGAACAACGACCACACGACCTGTTTTTTCAACAGACGCTATTATTGTATCAATATCAAGAGGTTGTACTGTTCGTAGGTCAATTACTTCTACAGATACTCCTTGTTTTTCAAGTTCTTCAGCAGCCTTTAATGCTGTATGAACCATTGCACCATACGCAATCGCTGTAACATCTGTACCAACGCGCTTTACTTCTGCTTTTCCAAGTTCAATTGTATATTCTCCCTCTGGAACCTCTTGACGGAACGAACGATACAATTTCATATGTTCTAAGTAGATAACCGGGTCGTTATCACGAATAGCAGAAATAAGTAGCCCTTTGGCATCATAAGGAGTAGAAGGGATAACTACTTTAAGTCCAGGTTGTTGTGCAACGAGTCCTTCTAAGCTATCTGCATGGAGTTCAGGAGTATGAACCCCGCCGCCGAACGGCGAACGAACTGTAATAGGAGCGTTCCAGCGACCACCAGAACGATAACGCATACGCGCCATTTGACCTGAAATACTATCTAATACTTCGAAAACGAAGCCGAAAAATTGGATTTCTGGAACCGGACGGAACCCTTGAAGAGCAAGACCAATAGAAAGACCTCCGATTGCTGATTCTGCAAGCGGTGTATCAAATACGCGTTGTTCTCCGAATTCAGCTTGCAATCCGTCTGTAGCACGGAATACCCCACCGTTAACACCAACGTCTTCCCCGAACACTACTACATTAGGGTCGTTTTTTAATTCGACACGTAACGCCGATGTGATTGCTTGAATCATTGTCATTTGCGCCATGGCTTATTTCGACTCCTTTTCTGTATAAATTTCATATTGCTCCTGCAAGTTATAAGGTAACTTTTCATACATAATGTTAATCAAGTCTGTTACCTGTTGTTTTGGAGCCTGGTCAGCCTTTGCAATGGCTTGTTTAATATCTTCTTTTGCCTGTTCAATGACTTTGTTTTCTTCTTCCTCAGACCATAGGCCTTTGTTTGTTAAAAATATACGGAAACGAACGATTGGATCCTTTTGTTCCCATTCATTTTCAAGATCCTTCGTACGATAACGTGTTGGGTCATCACCGGCCATTGTATGTGGACCATAACGGAATGTTAATGTCTCAATTAATGTTGGGCCTTCCCCGTTAATTGCACGTTCACGAGCAAAATGAGTTGCTGCATATACTGCTAACGGATCCATACCGTCTACTTGAATACCCGGTATACCAACTGCTACTGCTTTTTGCGCAATTGTTTTTGCAGCAGATTGCTTTTCAACAGGTGTAGAAATAGCAAATCGATTATTTTGAACAATAAAGATAGCTGGTGCTTTAAATGCACTTGCGAAGTTCATTCCTTCATAGAAATCACCTTGAGATGCACCACCGTCACCTGTATATGTGATAGCAACCGATTTCTTACCGCGAAGCTTCATTCCAAGTGCAACACCAGCTGTTTGAACGATTTGTGCACCAATAATGATTTGCGGAGAAATAGCATTAACTGATTCAGGCATTTGGTTGCCAATATAATGACCACGAGAAAATAAAAATGCTTGATAAAGCGGTAATCCGTGCCAAATGAGTTGCGGAACGTCACGGTAACCAGGAAGAACAAAGTCTTCGCTTTCAAGAGCGAAGTGGCTTGCTAGTTGTGACGCTTCTTGTCCAGCTGTTGGCGCATAAAAGCCAAGACGACCTTGACGATTCAGAGAAATAGAACGTTGATCTAGTACACGTGTATAAACCATACGACGCATTAACTCTTTTAATTGATCATCAGTAAGTTCAGGCATTGCTGCTTCATTCACAACTTCGCCTTTTTCATTTAAAATTTGTAATGTTTGAAATGCGTCTGCAATCGCTTTAAATTGCGCATCCACATTAAACGGGGACTTTTTTGTATTCGCTCCCATTTCGTTCACCTCTTCCTCTTTTATGAACATTTTCTTAAACGCTTTATAATTATATAACCGTTACAAAAAACGTAAAAGAATGTGTACCGAATATAATCGATAATGAATGTTTGGCAAGTCAAAATTCTGTACTATTAATAATTTATAAATAACTAATACAATGTGAATTACTTGTTTAAGTTTACAACTAATGGCGGAACTGTGTCAATTACTTTACTTTCAATTTTATAACAAATTTCCATAGATTAAATATGTTATTTCTTTCAAAATACTATTCTGTATCAAT
>NZ_JBXKMX010000260.1:0-7194 GCF_056992975.1 Ectobacillus sp.
ACGACAACAGCAGCTGCTCCAAGTTTTTCAGCAATTTTAGCTAGTTTTGCAGAAGAGACGATAGAAAGAACCGGAATTCCCGCTTGTCTTCCCCATGCATACATATCTCTTGAAATCCCTGCGCCTGAAATAATGAAATCTATTTTTTCTTCTAGCGCGGCTTTCATTTTTTCGGCAAAATCATTCATAGCAAATAACACATTGACACCGATATATCCATTTTCTTTCATAGAGTTTCTAGCTTGCCTAATATGACTACGCAATTCATCAACGGAAATTCCTGTACCGGAAATAATACCAATCCCCCCTGCATTTGCTACAGCTGAAGCAAGTTTGGAAAGAGAGATTCCGACACCCATCCCACCCTGCATAATGGGAACCTTTGGCATAATATGTCCTATTTTTAATTGGGGAAAGTTCAACGTAATTCCTCGTTTCAAGTAGTTTTTTATTAACTATTCCGAAGTGTAACATGATGTTTTTTTATCGAATAGTGACGTTTGTCATGGCAAAACTTTTACCCTTTTTGCACAGGTTTAACAGAGAAAACTACGTGTAATCATTACGATTTTTCTTTTAATACAGGCTCAATCAATTTGAAGTCCTTTGTTGCTTTTACTACACCATTTACAATAATAGACAATGTATGTGTTCCTTTATAATGTTTTCTTGTAGTTAAGTCTTGAAAGGAATGCTCACGAATAATGGCTTGTCTTTCTCCCTTCTTAATTTCACCTTTTTTTATCATAAATATTTTTCTATGTCTTTGCCCTCTAGCTTTTACAAAATCGATTCCATATTCTACTCGTACGGGAAGTGCGTTTTCTGAATATAGTTCAAACGAAAACGGAATGCTTTGCCCGATGGTTATAATATCGCAACCGAGCGTTAATTTTTCAATGGTAATGGTATGATCATCCTGATATCCGAATAACGAAAGTGCCCGTGCATCTCCCTTTTTCAGTAAGGAACGACACGCATGTTGGATGATCCAATCTGTGCGTTTTTGTTTCCCCTTCCATGCTTTCGCTATTTCAATTACGATATCTGGAGCAAGATATGAGATGTCGTTAAGATGATTCGCCACACTTTTGCGCACGTAAAGAGAATCGTCCTCTTTCAAGTTCATTAATATGGGTAACGTTTTTTCTGGATTCTTTTTTAATGAAGGAACAGATAATCCCCATGGAAGTCTTGGTCTACTGCCTTCACTTGCTAACCGTCTAAGATGTTCGCTTGGGTGAATGGACCATTCAATCATTTGGCTAAGCATGCGGTCCTGATTTTTTAATAGAAATGGTCGAACTGCAAATTCTGATGTGGAAAGTGAAGTAAAAAAAGCCAATGCTTTTATGGATTCATCCCATTCTTCCAAACCATATTGTTCTACATAATCAGGAAAAATGATGCCACTCAGTCCTCCAAATTGTGGGGCCACTTTATATAGTATATTCAGTGCTTCCGTGTATTCATGAGGTAATACCTCATGTAAACAAACCGTAATTTTTCTCATGCGCTGTTTTAAGGCTAGTCCATTCCAATCCTCTTGAAAAATAAGTTTACGAAAGGTTTCTCCATCCATTAAGGGATATTCCTTTTGAAATGCCTGTATCAATTCCTCTATAAACGTCTGATTAAACACATTTCTCAATTCTTCGGCCATTGTTTATCCTCTTTTCCTAAAAACATCAATGCGAAAAGAAGTATAATTTTATACTTACTACTCTTTGCATAGTTTAAGATTATATATTTTCCACTAAAAAACAAGGGTGAAGAAAATCTTCGCCCTTGTTTTTAGTCACTTGTAGTTAAAATAATATTATTTCTTTTGAACCGCTTGGACTAGCATAGCTACTTCTTCTTTCGAAAAATGCGATAGTATATCTTGCTTAGCTGTTTGTTTTTGTTCGGCTGTCAATTGTTTTCGGTTGTTATACAGTTCCATAGTTTTAAGAATTTCAGCAGTAGATAATTTATGCTCAACATATTTTATTGCATCTGCTTGCGTCTCTACTTTTTCTTTTTTTGCTAGGTCTGTTACTGCTGCTTGATTTACTTTTTCAAGATCCACCTTACTTGATATTGCATTTACTTCAGGTTGCTTTCTATCCTCTACTTGCTGCTTCTGATCATTCGATCCAGATTCTGTAGGCACTACTGTAACATTGTGGTAATCTGTTTTTTCTTCCGTTTTCTTTTCTGCAACTTGTACATCATTCAAATGATTTTGTAGTGTATCGGTTAGGTGCTGTGACTGGACCGAGGATAGAATCACTTTACTAACTTGCTGTTCACTATAATGTTTTGCGTATACCCCTCCAACACTTACCACCGTCACAATTCCAAGAGAAATCAGGATCATTTTTTTCAACGTAATTCTCCCCTGTTTTATTATATATTTCTCAATTATCCAAAAATTATTGGATTCCTATCTACCATTATATATTTTTTTATTTATTTTTTAATTAATAATTGTTAACAACCTGTAAAAAATTTTATCTAAGTTGATTATGCATATCATTCGTAGAGATTAGAAGCCATGCAAACTGAAGAAAACGATTGATTTTTCATAGAAAGAGTGGTTTTAATAATGAAAGTAAGAAAAAATTTTGGAGGGAAAAAATGACACAAAACCTACTAACACTTTCCGATTTAGATAAAGAACTACTCGAAGCAGCAACATCGATTATTAAGCAAAACTACGATTCAGAGAATGGCAATCATACAGTTGGATGTGCGGTTCGCAGCAAAAATGGAAGGATATATGTCGGAGTAAATGTGTATTCCATGCACGGCGCATGCGCAGAGACTGTTGCCATTGGCGCAGCAATTACAAATGGTGAAAGGGAGTTTGATAGTATTGTTGCAGTAAGAGGAATAGATGGCGGTGAAATACTGGCTCCGTGCGGCAACTGCAGACAAATGTTATCCGATTATATGCCGGACTGCTTAGTCATGATTAACACCTCAAATGGTGTAAGAAAGGTCAAAGCTAGAGAACTCATTCCATTTGCATATGTAGTCTCAACAGATTAAAAAAGCCGGCTCAATTATGCCGGCTTTTGTTGCTTATTTTAGATCTAGACCTTGTCCTTGTACATATCCCTTCATATATTCACGGGATTTACTTGATAGCATTTGAACTATTTGGCTGGTCCACGTATCCGAACGCTTTCCGCCCGTACGTTTTATATAGTAATCTTGAATTACTTGATTATACTTCGTTAGACTTTCCTTTGTCTTTTCTTGGTCATCATGGTATTCTTCTTCATGATAGATTTCAGCAAACGGCAAACGCGGTTTTATACTTCCGTCATGCAATGGATATCCGACAGTAAGTCCAAATAGGGGAACGACTCGTTTTGGAATGTTGAGTAGCTTTGCAACTTCCTCTAAATTATTGCGTATCCCCCCTATGTAACAAATACCAAGACCCATAGATTCTGCAGCAAGTGCAGCATTCTGCGCTGCTAATGCAGCATCAATGGTCGCAACCATATAATTTTCTGTACTTCCCAAGAAGGATGAAAGATCGACTCCCTCCATGTTTCCTAGTACTTCGTGACGGTGCAAATCTGCACAAAAAATGAAGAAATGTCCATTTGTTTCGACATAAGACTGATTACCAGCTAACTCAGCTAGCTTTTTCTTTTTTTCCGTATCTTTCACACCAATAATCGAATACGCTTGCAAATAGCTTGATGTAGCGGCCGCTTGTGCACTTTCTACAATCGTACGTATTTGTTCGTCCGATAATGATCGGTCTTCATATTTTCGAATCGAGCGATGATGTTGAATCGTTTGTATTACTTCATTCATGAAACGTCCCCCTATCAATTTTCTCTCTTATATAGTAACGAATTCACAGTAAAAAAGACACTAATATGCTAGTGCCTTCTTCATCAGTGTAGGAGTTTTTTCAAAGTATCCGTATGCTTTCGGTCCTCGTTAATAATATGATGAACAATGATATTGCTTTCCTCGTCCAAATCTCCTTTTACTATTTCCTCTGAAAGCCGAACAGCATAATCTTCTTCGCTTTTTATGGCCGTTTTTACAATCTCATCATTTGTTTGCGCATATCCTTTGATATTACTAAACAGCTCTTGCACAGAACCGATGAACCCTGCGTCATCTGCGGGCATACCACCTAAATTTTGAATACGCTCCGCTACTGTAGTGGCATGTTGCTTATGATTTTGCTGTATGAGTTGCAATGTTTTCTTTATATGGGCATCCTTTGCATGATGAATCAAATGCTCATACGCGTGAATTCCCATATATCGCCCCTTCAAAAAGGCATTTAACTCTTTAATAGCAATCTCCTGATCCATCGTATCAATCCTCTCTTATAGGTTCATAACTATGATTCCACCTAAAAGAGAAATTATGTAAAAAAGTATGCCTTGGCATATTTTTTTACGCTTCTTCTGTAGGTACAATCGATACTTTTGCTTCATTATGAATCAAGAAAGAGGTGAGAAATGCAAGAATACTTCCAATCATACCAAATAAAAATAAGTGCTGAATTCCTAGCATAAAGGTGTCCGATTTTGTTAAAATTGCTCCCATTACCGTAACACCAATTGCTGTACCGATATTTCGTGAGAACAGAATGAACGAAGTAGAAATTCCCATTTCATGTCGTTCAACCAGTTGCTGGGAGCCGAGTAAGCTTACAGTTGAAATTAACCCAAATGCCACGCCTTGGACAATCATCGCAAAGAAAACATAATAAAATCCACTTCCCGTATTTAACATAGCAAGTTGGATCCCAGATAATACAAGCAGCCCATTCCCGATAATAAGCAATGTCCGGTAGCCAAATCTACCAATTAAATTTCCGGCTGGTACTGCGGCAACCATCCATCCGATTGACATTCCGAGCAAGGCAACGCCGCTCATAAATAAAGATTGATTCGCTATTTTTTGTAAAAAGAGCGGCACATAGCTAGCTGTTCCAAATAAAGCAACACAACCAACGAACCCATTCACATTCATCCACTTAATCGTTCGATGTCGAATGAGTGAAAGTGGAACAATCGGTGAAGCTTGTTTTTTTTCATAAAAATAGAAAACAGCTAATATCATCGCACCTAAAATGCCGTATAGGAGTTGATTATAATCAACAACCGTAACAAGTAAAACAAGGCTTACCCCAATTGCAAAAATAATAGCACCGATATAATCAACGCTTGCTTTTTTCGGTGTGTATACTTCTTTATAAGGTAACAACATTACAAGCGAAATGATACAAAGAGGAAGGTTAACGAAGAAAATCCATCTCCACGTCATATACTGAACAAAAAAAGCTCCTAAGAGTGGTGCTAATACTGCAGATAGTCCCCACATAGCCGTAAACAGTGCTTGAATTTTCCCCCGCTTTTCAATAGGGAACAAATCCCCGGCAATAATTGCAGGAAATGGCATCATCACTCCCGCTCCAATTCCTTGCACAGCACGAAACACAATTAGCTGTACCATATTTTGTGACATCCCGCAAAGTAGTGACCCGCCAAAAAACAAAATAATTCCAGCAGCAAAGACGTGCTTTCTTCCATATAAGTCAGAAATCCTCCCCGCAACAGGGGACAAAATCGTACAAAAAATCATATACGATGCAAACGACCAAGCATAAAGCTCAAACTGCCCAAGCTCCTTCGCAATAACCGGCATCGTCGTATTCATAATCGTCGTATCAATCGACGCAACAAGCATCGCAATCACAATACTAACCATAACAACTGTTCTATTTTTCAATACTTGATTCCCCCATTCTCTACCAGAGAAATTATACACTATGAGGGGCGGCAGGCTCAATGGATTTGACTTGCCTGAAATGTACCTATATCCCCACCTCAACCTCGTCTATTTCTTACTATTTTTCCAATCCAGCTCCACTCTAAAATGGAGAATTTCTAAAATAAAGTGATGTTCTTTATAATCATCCTCATATATTAATAAAAAAACTCATTTATAAAGTGTCCTTGGTTGGTTCATATTACTACCGGCAATATTGATTTTTTATTCATTCATAGACGAAAAATAGCTAGGGGGAACATGAGAATGTCACAATTTAAGCCTTCAAAATTATCAATAAAGTATGTTCCGCCAGCAAGTAGCACTGAACCCGTCCATGGTCGAAAATACACGCTTACCCATTCAGATATAACGGGAGATCTCTTTTTAACAATTGGATACAGCTATGACCTTACAGCAATCGATGTAAATAAGCACGATGAAGTTCTTGCAGAGTGGATGATTGCTCCGCAGCAAATCCCAGCTTTATTTGGCGTCGTCCTTGTAAGTGACGGACAATTTATAGAGGAAGTAGCCAAACTACGGTTTACCATTTTTAAAGAGGAGATGGCGACTGCCCTTCAAGGAATTGTCAACGGTGATCAAACATTTTTCAGCACCTATCCTATATTACAAAATGCTCCGATTTATATTTATTTTCAATCCAATTATCCAGCCTATCGCGGCTTATATTATTTTGGGACACCTAATCAATACATTAGTTCCTAAAAAACTCCACCTTTCTTACGCTTTGTTCATTGACGAATGCTTTTTTCGTTTTTATACTGAGAAAAGCAATTACAGTTAGGATTAGGTGATACCAATGGATTTTCAAATACATTATCTCTCCTTTTACGTCGTCCAAGTAGAAGGTAACGGAGAGCAAGCGAATAAACGTTTTAAACATTTCCAAACGTTAGATGCCGCAGAATATGAGGAAAATGCGATCAAAACATTTTTGGACGGAGAATTGATGAAAATTTCAAAGCGGAAGGTGGATCGACATCCAAAGTCCGAGCAAGTGCCCACGAAAATTGGTTATTTTATTGTAGAACCAGGTCATGAACTTGACTCCAATCCAAACTACAATATGATGCAGCGTGTTCGCTTTGCAATCAACAAAGAAGAATTTCGTACATATAGTGAAGCAGTGGTTACTTCCTATGTAGATACAAGTGCCGTTCGGGGCGGTGTATTTCTTGCTGTCACCGCAACATTACGCGAATATTTTGACGCTCCCTTTTTATTTCTACTAAAATGCGATTTTGAGCCAAAGGTTGCCTCAATTTCAGATGAAGCAACTCTCATCCATAACGTTGAAATGGCTATCACAACGAAAAATATGAAATCCATCCAATACCCGTACATGCCAGAAGAAGGCATGATCGAAGAACG
>NZ_JBXKMX010000261.1:0-1566 GCF_056992975.1 Ectobacillus sp.
GGATGTATTCCTGCAATACTGTACCGACCATTTCTACCACTTTCAAGAATTACATGATACGGTTCCTGCTTAGATAAATATTTATATTGTTGAAAGAAATTTTTTTCATACGGTTTTGAGATAGCTAGTACCCTTCGCTGCATGTTTCCACCTCTGTCGTTTTGTCTTGTTGTAACAGGACACCCTATATAATTGCAATTTGATTATAAATGATAATTTCATAGGAAAATTTCACTTTATCAAGATTTCATTCTACATAATGTTATCATACACTTCACTAGTTAGGTGCAAATTGGCTTTGAGAAGATTTGGAGGTTAGTTATTCTTGTCTATTTAAGCGTAGAGTATCAGGAGAAAAAAAGCACCCTAGAATCTAGGATGCTTTTTCAAATTAATCAAAATTATAAAGTAGTGTACTTAAGTAACGTTCTCCATTATCTGGGATAATAGCTAACACTTTCTTACCTTTTCCAAGTTTTTTTGCAACTTTTTTCGCAGCATAAATTGCAGCTCCTGAAGAAATACCAACTAAAATTCCTTCTTCTTGACCAGATCTTCTAGAGCTTTCAAATGCTTGATCCGTTGTTACTTGAATGATTTCATCATAAATTTCTGTATTTAATGTATCTGGAATAATTCCAGCCCCGATACCTTGAATTTTGTGAGGGCCCGGCTTTCCACCAGACAATACTGGAGAATCTGCTGGTTCTACAGCAATAATTTTAATGTTTGGATATGCTTCTTTCAATGCTTCGCCTGCACCAGTGAGTGTACCGCCTGTTCCAACACCTGCAATAAATGCATCGAGAGTTTCCTCTCCAAATTGCTTTATAATTTCAGGACCAGTTGTTAAGCGATGGATTTCTGGATTTGCTTCGTTTTTGAATTGTTGTGGAACAAAGTATCCATGTTCAGCTGCTAATTCTTCTGCCTTGCGAATAGCCCCAGCCATGCCTTCTTTTCCTGGAGTTAGCACAAGTTCTGCCCCATATGCACGGAGTAAATTTCGACGTTCAATACTCATCGTATCAGGCATTACAAGAATAGCCTTATATCCCTTTGCTGCTGCAACCATTGCTAAACCAATACCAGTGTTACCACTAGTTGGTTCAATAATTGTATCTCCTTTTTTAATAAGGCCCTTCTTTTCAGCATCTTCGATCATAGCAAAAGCAATTCGATCCTTTACGCTGCTGCCTGGGTTCGTAAATTCTAGTTTTAAGTAAACGTCTGCAGAATCTTCATCAACAATATTGTTTAACTTTACGATTGGTGTATTTCCGATTAATTCCAAAACGGATTGTGCAATTGTCATTTTTCCCACCCCTATTACCGAGTATTTTTATTGGATTTATAAACATTTTTGCATCACTAGGTACTATTTGTCAATTCATATACGCTACATTAATTAAAAATTTTTAAATGTTTGCTTCGATGTCACATTTATTGTATTTACTGTAAGCTATCAATAAGATTTCCTATATCCTGCTTAGAAAAGGTGTATCTTTCATTGCAAAAATGACAGTGTACCTCTGTCTCTTCTTCTTCATCTTGTATTTTTCTAAG
>NZ_JBXKMX010000262.1:0-19688 GCF_056992975.1 Ectobacillus sp.
ACGCTAACAATTCTTTCGAGGTAATGCCCCCCGCTTCAAGCGTTCCCGTTCCAGGTGCATGAGCAGGATCTAATACATCGATATCAATCGTAACATAAACAGGACGCCCTGCTAATTCTGGTAATACTCGCTTAAGTGGTTCTAGCACATCGAATTTAAACAATGGCATACCGACTTCCTTTGCCCAGTCAAACTCTTCCTTCATGCCGGAACGAATTCCGAACGAATACACATTTTTCGGCCCAATTAAATCGCATGCCTTTTTAATTGGTGTACTGTGAGAAAGTGCTTCCCCTTCATATGAATCGCGAAGATCAGTATGTGCATCCATATGTATAATAGCAAGGTTCGGATACTTTTTGTACATTGCCTTAATAACCGGCCAAGTCACCAAATGCTCGCCGCCCAGTCCAAGCGGGAACTTCCCGTCAGCAAGTAATCCATCAATATACTCTTCAATCATATCAATGCTGCGCTGCGGATTGCCAAACGGCAATGGGATATCGCCTGCGTCGAAATATTTTACTTCATCAAGCTCACGATCCATATATGGGCTGTATTCCTCAAGGCCAACAGAAACCTCGCGAATGCGGGCTGGACCAAAGCGAGAACCTGGTCGAAAGCTAACCGTCCAGTCCATCGGCATCCCGTAAATGACAACTTCTGATTCCTCATAATTGGGATGGCTTTTTATAAATACATTTCCAGAGTATGCTTCGTCAAATCTCATATAAATGTTCCTCCTCTATTTCAATACATCACTAACGAACTTCATCAACTGCGTTATAAAGTTACTCAGTAATCGGGAAAATTTCTAAACCATCTCGTTTATATGTAACGAGCGCTTGCTTTTCACGTTACAATTCCAAGAATAAACATAATGTTCCCTATACAAAATAAAACAAATCATCCTAAAAGTATAGCAAATTTGTCGAAAAAAGATTTTAAATTTCCCATGTACTTTGCAACATGTTTATATTTTTAGTAAAAAAGGGGGAATTATGTGGTAGCCATGATATACGAGAAAGGAATGGGTGCTTACAGGAGACGTAGAAGATACAAGCGGTTTCTTTGATAGTTTAAAAAAGAGTACTAGCACGAGTTACAAATAGTCTCTTGCACAACATTAAAGAAAGCTCCTGATTTCTTCTTTCCAAATGGTTACGGATAGGAATTGCAAAAATCGTTTATATACAGTAAAAATGAAAGAAAGACCGATTGTTAATCGGTCTTTCCTAGTAATTAATTGATTTAGACTTTTCTTGCTGGTTTAATTCTCCATTTTTTAAAGAACTAATTCTGTCTAACATACTAAGCAACTGATTATATTTTGATAATGTTTCATTATCATCAACCTTATGACCAGATTTAAAGAATAAAATATTTCCCGTTCCATTACTAATTTGATTTCTTACTTCGAGAATTCGTTTTAAGTTTTTGGCAGTCCCAATACTTCCAGAAATAATATCCACTTCTTCAGGAAATATTTTCTTTATACTGTTTTCAAAATATGGGAAATGGGTGCATCCAAGAACAATCGTTCCGTACTGCTCTAAATTCAAGGAGCCTAGTTTTTCTCTTAAATATGGTACAACTATCTCTTCTCGAAATTCAAAGTTCTCGGCAAATTCTACAAGACCAGGAAGGGGCAAACTTTCAACAATATCGTTATGGTCTATACTTTTTACAAGATTATGGAATTTTTCCTCTTTAAGAGTCAAATTGGTTGCCAATACTAATACTTTTTTTCGTTTTCCGTCACAGTTTTGAACAGCAGGTTTCACGGCTGGCTCAATACCCAAAATAGGGAAGTCATACTTTTGGCGAAGGTCATCCACTGCAATACTGGTTGCAGTATTACAAGCAATGACTAATGCTTTGATTCCTTGATTAGCCATAAAGTCAACTGCATTAAATATATATTCCCTTACCTCTTCTTTTGGTTTTTCACCATATGGAACGTGTAAGGTATCCGCATAAAATATGTAATCCTCATTCGGCAAAAATCTTAATGCTTGATGAAGTACAGTCATTCCACCTATGCCAGAATCAAAAAAACCTATTTTCATTACTTTCACTCTTTTCCTAAATTAATGCCATTAACCACTTAATTTATATTACCACATTTTTTATTTACTCCTTATTTCTTCTCAATCAACTGAACAATTAGGTAAAGTAAACATAGAAAACGCACAGCAAAACATTTACTGTGCGTTTTTTGATGCAAATTTACTTATATTTTGATTGCTAAATAATCTTTCTCAGGAGCTTCTTCCTACTATACATTACTTATTTTACATTCGTTTTATTATAGTTTGTAATTGCCGTATTGATTGTTTTTGCTGCATCTTGCATTGCTTGTGTAGATGATGAATCACCTTTAATCATTTTTTCAAGATTCAATTCAACTGTTTGGCGAGCTTCTGGGAATACACCGAGAAGAGCACCTGTAGCTGTTTTTGGTGAATCATGTAATTGATTGATTGCTGTTTGGAACTGTGGATACTTTTGTAAATAATCTTTCTCAGATTGGATGTCATATGCTTTCTTCGTTACAGCAAAGTAACCTGTGTTTTGACTCCAGAATGCTTGTTGTTCAGGTGATACCATATATTTAATAAATTCGAATGCTGCTTTTTGTTTTGCATCATCTTTCTTATCCATTGCCCATAGAGATGCACCGCCGATAGATACCCCTACGTTTTTATTTGGATCTACAGTTGGAAGGTAAGCTGTTCCAATTTCAAAACGATCGCCTACACCCTTCATGATGTCTTTTAAAGATGCAGTAGAATCCATTGTGATTGCAACTTTACCAGCGATAAATGCGCTCTTTGTATCGTCTGTTTTGCGGCCTAAGTTCACAGCAGCACCGCTGTCATATAATTTTTTCCAAGAATCAAATACTTTTTGTCCAGCACCGTTTGTATCAAATTCAACTTTTGTTGCTTTGTCAGTACGACCGTTACCATTGTCAGCAAAGTTAGCTCCTTGTTTAACAAGTAATTGCTCAAAGAACCAGCCATATGATGCCAAGCCTAAGCCGTTACGTTCTACTTTATCGCCATTTTTCTTCGTTAATTTATTTGCAGTGTCAATTAATTCATCGAAAGTTTTTGGAGCTTTTTCAGGATCTAAGCCAGCTTCTTTAAATGCAGTTTTGTTGTAGTACATAATAGGTGTAGAAGAGTTAAAAGGCATTGAATATAACTTCTTATCTACTGTGTAATAAGCAAGTAAGTTTGGTTCTAAAGAAGAAGTATCAAACTTTTGCTCGTCAATTAATTTTTGCATTGGAACTGCATAACCGCTATCAATCATGAAGCGTGTACCGATATCATATACTTGCATTACATCAGGGCCTGCATTTCCTTTAGCAGCGCTCTTTAATTTGTTGATTGCTTCATCATACGTACCTTGGAACTGTGCAGTAACATGTACTTTCTTTTGGGAGTTGTTAAAGTTTTCTACCATTTTGTTAATGGCTTCACCGCCGGCACCGCCCATTGCATGCCAGAACGTAATTTCAACAGGAGCTCCATTATCTGTTGTAGTGGAAGCAGTCTTTTGACTCGTGCTACAACCCGCTAACACTGTGGCAAATGTGAAAACTGCCATAATTATCATTAACAATCTCTTTTTCATGATGACTCTCCTTTTGTTTTTGGCTCTTTTAAATTTGCCTGTTGATTTCCGCTCCAGGTGCGAGCTTTCCGCTAGGCTTAGGGAGCCTCCTCGGCGCTATGCGCCTGCGGGGTCTCCCTTAACCCGTTTTTCCCGCAGAAGCCCGAGCACCTTCCGCTCCAATCAACAATAAGCATTAACAGAGCCTTATTTTTAAATTAGCCCTTCACGGAACCTGAAGTGATTCCAGAGACGAGCTGCTTTTGCCCAAAGATGAAAATAAGAGTAGATGGAAGCAATACGAGCACGATGCCGGCCATGATAACGCCGAACGACTGTGACTCTGCATTTTGCAGCATTCCGACACCAATTTGCACGGTGCGCATGCTGTCTTTATTTGTAATGAGCAGCGGCCACATATATTGATTCCAGGTGCTTAAAAAGGTATACACACCAAGAGATCCAATGGCTGGCCGAGAGAGGGGCAGCAGAATTTGTATAAAAAAGCGAAAATTGCTGCAACCATCCATTTTTGCTGCTTCATATAATTCTTTAGGAATGGTCATGAAATACTGTCTCATAAGGAAGATTCCCATTGCAGAAGTTAAAAACGGAAACGTTAACCCTTTAAAGGTATCCATCCAGCCCCATGAACCAATCGTCATATAGTTAGCAATAATAATGGATTCACCAGGAATCATCATCGTTGCTAAAACAAATAAGAATAATAGATTCTTAAATGGAATGCGGAAATAGACAAACGCGAATGCGGCCAAGCTACAAATGATAATTTGTCCGATTGTTACAACGGTAGAAACGATGAAACTGTTTTTTATAAATGTAAACAAAGGTGCTGCAGATAAGGCCTGCGTATAATTATCGAAGTATAAACTACCTGGCCACAGCACTTTCGGAGATGCAAACACTTCGTCTGGTCGCATAAAGCTAATAGTTATCGCATAGAGAAGCGGAATAATCACGATAAGCCCTACTATCAATTTCAAAAGAAATAAAATAATCTTCATTGGTAATGCACCCACTTCTTTTCATAGTGGAATTGAATAAGCGTTACGACTAGCATAATGACAAACAGGATAATCGATGATGCACTAGCTAGACTAAAGCGGTTATTCAAAAACGCTTGTTGATAGATTGTATAGACAAGGACGTTCGTGGAATTTGCTGGACCGCCTTGCGTCATAATATTGACTTGTCCAAACGCTTGAAAGACATCGATAATATTCACGACGAAAACAAAGAATAACGTCGGGGTTATGATGGGAAGCGTGATTTTAAACAAGGTTTGGAAATATCCTGCTCCGTCAATCGCAGCACTTTCATAGAACTCTTTCGGAACACCGTTCAATGCAGCTAGTAATAAGATAAAATTAAAGCCTATATGCATCCATGCAGTAACAATTGCAATGGAAAGCAATGCCCAGCTTGGATCACTTAACCATCCGATTTGTTGTCCAATTAAGTAGTTTATAAGACCAATCGTTGGATGATAGAGAAGCATCCAAATAACTGAAGCACATGAAATTGATACCGCCATCGGCATCGCATATAGCACACGCAATAAGCTGCTACCCTTTGCTTTCTTCTGCGAGAGCAAGGCTAATACCAATCCGCCTATAATCGCTGGAATCACAGTAAAAATAACGTATTTAAATGTAAGGAGTAAACTATTCATAAACTCCGGTGATTCGAACAGCTCTTTGTAATTATCAAAGCCTACGAATTCAACGGCTTTTCCTACTAAGTTCGTCAAGTGAAAGCTTAGGTAAATGGTTTTGAAAAATGGATAATATACAAACACAATAAATATGAGAAAAGCCGGAAATAAGTAAACAAACGGCTCAATCTTTTTCCCTATTTTTGCACTTGCTGATTTAGCTCGTTCTGTCTCTATACGAACCTCAGACTTCTGCTCTACCTCGATTGTAGGTTGCATCTCTTTCCCCTCCTAACTGTCTTGCCAATAGCGAGTATATCAATCGATTGTTAACAAAATTGCCACATATTATTTAGAAACTATTAAAAAAACAAAAAAAGTATTAAACTTTGTAAATTTCATCAATTCACTTGTGAGCATGTCGCCTCCGGTTTCATAATGGAATCGATATAAATGATTCTACGATAAGGAGAATTTCATATGAAAAATCAACCTCTCATTTTCGGACACCGCGGGGCAAGAGGTACTCACCCCGAAAACACGATGATCTCATTTCAAGAAGCAGCGCGCACTGGTGCGCATGGAATAGAATTTGATGTTCACCTTTCTAAGGACGGAGAAGTCGTCATTATTCATGACGAAACGCTTAACCGTACGACAAACGGTAGCGGCCTCGTATGTGAATACACACTAGAGGAGCTAAAACAACTTGATGCTGGATCCCATTTTAACGCAGCCTTTCAAGGGGCGCGCATCCCAACGCTTCGTGAGGTGCTTGCATGGCTATGCGGCAACGAACTTCTCATTAATATTGAATTGAAAAATGACCGCATCCATTATATAGAGTTAGAGCAAAAGGTAATCGCTCTCGTACGAGAATTCCACTTAGAAAAACGCGTCATTTTCTCTTCCTTTAACCATAAGTCCGTTGCTGAACTCGCTGATCTTGCACCGGACATCGAACGGGCAATTTTATATCACTTTCCGCTGCAAGATGCCATGGAAGAGGCACGCCTTCATCATGCAAGCGGTCTTCATCCAAACTTTCAGCTACTAACAAAGGAATTCGTAGACGAAGCGAAATCGCAAGGCTTTACACTTCGCCCCTATACGATAAATGATGAAGAAGATATAAAACGTATGATTTCATTTGGAGTAGACGTAATTATTACAGATTATCCAAGTGAAGCTTTATCTCTCCTGCACGCATGATATAAATGGCAACAAGAAAAAAATGACGACAACTCATACGGGTTGTCGTCATTTTTTTCCAATCCTCTCGTTTAAAAAGATGAAAACTCCTCAATACTAGTAAGAACAAGCATTTGAGGGGGAGCATCTATGGAGCTTATTACCAATAAAAAAACGGCGAAGATTATTCGTATACTAGGTACATGTACGATAACCGTTTCTTTTATTCTAGTAGTCACACTATCCATACTTATTTTGGCTGCTAAAATTGCCGGTCCACCGCCCATCAAAGTTATGCAAACGTCCGTCTTCTACGCAAATGACGATTCCATCATCGGACAAAGCCATACGGGACAAAACCGGTATTGGGCTGTAATGAGTGATATAAGTCCTTACGTCAAAGATGCAACCATCGCTATTGAAGATCAGCACTTTTTCGATCATAGCGGGTTTGATGTAAAACGTATTGCCGGTGCCGCTGTGGCCGATATAAAAGCGATGGCTATGGTACAAGGAGCTAGTACGATTACACAACAATATGCAAGAAACCTCTATTTAGGTCACGATAAAACATGGATTCGAAAAATGATGGAGGCTCTTTATACGATTCGCTTAGAAGTAAATTATAGCAAGGAACAAATTTTAGAAGGTTATTTAAACACCATTTACTATGGGAACGGCGCCTACGGAATCGAGGCAGCGTCGCGGCTCTATTTTAATAAACATGCTAAAGACCTAACTCTTGCCGAGGCAAGTTTACTTGCTGGCATTCCAAAGGGGCCAAGTAATTATTCCCCGTATACAAATTTAGCAGACGTTACAAGTCGTCAGCATCTCATATTAGCTGAAATGGAGCGGCAAGGCTACATTTCAAAAACAGAGGAACAAGTAGCAGCACAGCAAAAATTAGTATTTGCCACAATACAAAAAAAAGAGGACGAAATAGCACCTTATTTTCAAGATGCCGTCCTGCAATCTCTGCTTAGTGATACGAAATTAGACGAACAAGTCATGCGTGGTGGACTTCGTATATACACCACCCTCGACAGAAATCTACAACAACTTACTGAGCAAACCGTTGCAAAGACGATTCCAAGCACAACGGCACTCGAAACTGCGGTCGTTGTGATGGATCCAAAAACGGGAGAAGTAAAAGCATTACTGGGGGGAAAGGATTATAAACAAAGCCAGTTTAACCGCGCCACGCAAGCCTATCGCCAGCCCGGTTCCACTTTTAAGCCCTTTCTCTACTACGCGGCTCTCTCACATGGATTTACAGCAGCTACCCGGCTAAAAAGTGAGTTTACCACCTTCCCATTAGACGATGGTACCACCTATAAGCCATCCAATTACAATAATTATTATGCCAATGATTTCGTGACAATGACACAAGCACTTGCTGTATCTGATAATGTATATGCAGTGAAAACCCACCTATTTTTAGGTGCAGACACGCTCGTCCAAACAGCGAAGCAGTTCGGCATTACAAGTGAACTGCAAGCCAATCCGTCCCTTGCCTTAGGAACATCACCTGTAAAACCCATTGAAATGGCCGGCGCCTACAGTATGTTCGCAAATGGAGGCAAACGGGTGACGCCTATCTTTATTCGCCGCATTGTTGGCCCAGACGGAAAGATTTTGTATGACTCCCATGTCAAAGAAGCGCAAGTATTAGATCCAAACCATGTTTCTGTCATGCAAAGCATGATGACGGGTATGTTCAACAAGAAGCTAGACGGATACGCAAACGTAACAGGTCAAGGGATTGCAGACAGACTAACAAGAACGTACGCCGGAAAATCCGGATCAACAAAAACCGATAGCTGGATGATCGGTTTTACCCCAAGTCTTGTCACCACCGTCTGGACAGGCTATGACCGTGAAAAAGAAATAACCAATGTAGACGAACAAAAATACGCCAAGGAAATATGGGCACAAATTATGGAACAAGGACTACAAGACAAACCAAAAGAGGAATTTGAAAAATCAGCCCAAATCATTACGGTAGACGTCGATCCGAAAACCGGAAAAATCGCCACAAATGGATGCGCCCCGTCCGTTAGCATGAGCTTCGTAAAAGGAACGGAACCAACCGAATACTGCGTAGAGGATGGAAAAAGCGCAGACACCGGACAACCAAAACCGAAACAAGAGCAAAAGTGGTGGAAAAAATACATTCCGTGGTAAGAGAGGGACCTCTACATGGGAGGCCACTGAAAAAGGTATCACTCTCTAATATATTAGAGAACATAAAAAAGCAGCGTAGCTTATAAAGTACGCTGCTTTTCCTTTAATCTCCGAGAAGTTCTTTCTTTAGCTTCTCGCTAGAAGCATTCCACATATTTAGATTGTGCTGCTTTAAAAATTGTCCCAGTACGATTTTAGATGGTTCATCCATATGATCCACGATAATATGACGTTTTAAAGATTTATCCATTCGGTTTACATGCTCAGGAAGTAGCTTATAACCGCGGCGTGCTTCGCGGTCAATGATCATTTCACAAGCAGTAACACCGGCATAATAAGCACCTGTTTGAAGTTGCTCAATCGTTACCCAAACGAGCCAATAGGCTTTGCCGTTTACGACTTCCTCTTTATTGGGGGAAAATTTAATCCCTTTTTCCACCTCGCTACGAGCATGCATGGCAGCTATATCGACAACTGCTGTACCTTCTGCGACATCTACAATAACGGGAGATACATTTTCTAAGCTAAGTACGCCCACTCCATATCCACCGTGTCCACTTGTTGAATCATTTTTTAAAATCGTAAACCCAGGTTGCTTTTTACGTGGTTCTTCCATGTTTGTTCCTCCTTACCTTATAAATGGAATAGGGGCCGAATGACACTTTCAAGCGAGCCTGCGACGAAAGGTACAATCGTGTTAAAAATAGGTTGAATTGTATATCGATCCAATGGTGTTATAACAAGAATAAGAAAAATAATCGCACCGTAATTTTCAAATTGCGTCATTTTTGCACGTGCGTTCATTGGCATCAAATCTTCAACAATTCGGTAGCCGTCTAGCGGTGGCAACGGAATCAAATTAAATACAAACAATACAACATTTAAGCTAATAAAAATGGTAAAGAAACGATATAAGGTATCTCCCACTGCGACTGGCAAGGCATCTGCCACGCCTACCTTAATGAGTGTATACCAAATAAGTAAGCCAATCCCGCTAAGAAGCAAATTACTAACAGGTCCTGCTACAGAAACAAGAATGCCGGCTAATCTCGGTTTTTTAAAGAAATATGGATTTACCGGTACTGGACGCGCCCAACCAAAGCCAAGCAAAAAGATTGCCAGCGTTCCGAACAAATCCAAGTGAGCAAAAGGTGATAGCGTTAGACGTCCTTGCTTCTGTGCCGTAGGATCCCCAAATTTATACGCGACAAAAGCATGCGAGAATTCATGCACAGAAAAGGCTAACATAAGCGCAATTGCAACTAACGGAATATCCTTTAACGGGTATACAAATAAATGGTCCATTCTTCCTCTCCTCTACACACATCTATTATCATTAGCATAGCAGAATTTTTTGTAAAATGTATGTTTACCGATTACAATTCGCTATAATAAGATGGTACAGCTAAATGAAAAAGGAGCGATACCTATGCCATATGTAACAGTAAAAATGTTAGAAGGCCGCACAGAAGAACAAAAAAAAGCGTTAGTAGAAAAGGTAACAGCTGCAGTAAGTGAAACAACAGGTGCTCCTGTTGCAAACGTTACAGTTTTCATCGATGAAATGTCAAAAAACCATTATGCGGTTGCTGGCAAACGCTTGAGCGACAAATAAGCATTTTCTTTAAAAAAGCAGCTTAGGCTGCTTTTTTAATTATTCCCGTTTAGCAGGCTGATAATTTTATCCTTTATCTTCCCTTTTCTGCCGGTTTCATATAAAAAGTCATGTGGATAAAACAACTTTTGGTCCGTCCGCTTCTTACCGGAAATGGCTTCGACAATTTCGGATTCTCGTGATAACTCCCGTAGTTCTCCATTTGGCATGAGCAATAAAATAGGTATTCTTCCTTCTTCATCCCCTGCCCGGTAAAAGTCATAGGGCAAATCAGAAGTGCTATCCATCACAAGATAATAGTCCGGATCAATTCCTGCTTTTTTAAACAATGAATTTAATTCGACCCAGTTATTTAGACCATGTTGCTTATCAGCAAAATCAACATATTTGAATAGATTCCGATTCAAAAAACGCCGACTTAAATCACTTAAAATGCTATCCTCTTCCTCTTGCCATACTTGAAAATAGTAATACATAATATTTTCATCTAGCTTTAAATAGTCTTCTAATGTCACATTTTCCTCAAATAGCGAGTAGAAATGTACAGGATTATATGTAAATTTGTATTGCTGTTTATACAGTGTCTTTGCTCGGTGCAAAATTTTTGTGAGAATGACTTCCGCACTGCGCGTAACCGGATGAAAATATACTTGCCAATACATTTGATACCGACTCATAATATAATGCTCTACCGCATGCATCCCACTCGCCTTAATAACCACTTGATGTTCATGCGGACGCATTACACGTAAAATGCGCTCCATATCAAAATTACCATAGCTAACGCCGGTAAAATAAGCATCCCTAAGTAGGTAATCCATCCGGTCTGCGTCAATTTGACTCGAAATCATACTAATAGCTAGCTTATTATCGGAAGTTTTCGCAATAACATCTGAAACCTGCTTTGGAAACGAATCATCCACGCGGCAAAGCACCTTATTCACTTCTGTATCTCCCAATATGATGGCCTGCGTAAATTTTTCATGATCAAGGTGAAACACCTTTTCAAAGGAATGAGAAAACGGACCATGACCGACATCGTGAAGTAATGCAGCACACAGGCATAACAAACGATCCTCTGTATTCCAACTTGGTCTTCCATCAAATATATCATCAACCATACGACGAACAATTTCATACACGCCTAACGAGTGATTAAAACGACTATGCTCCGCACCATGAAACGTAAAAAATGTCGTTCCTAATTGACGAATACGACGCAACCGCTGAAATTCCTTCGTACCTATTAAATCCCAAATTAATTTATCATGAACTTGAACATACTTATGTACAGGGTCTTTAAATACTTTTTTCTCGCTCATCTTGTTATTCGGATACAAGAAACATAACCCCCTTTTCTACTCTTTATATTCATTATATAGAACAACCACATGAATTTAAATTATCAGTATGTATATATAGTAATAATTATACAAATATTTTAAAAAAAGCACTTCATTTTCGGCGAAGTGCTCTCTAAAATCCTATTACTTATTTAATTTACTCTCAATCTTCTTCAATAATTCCTCTTCATTTATAGCGGATACAGGACGATTATTGACGAATGCGAACGATTTCTTTCGACCGGGACCACAATAAGATTGGCAGCCAATTACAATGTCTGCTTGCGGATCTAATTTCTGCAGACGCGGCAGCAATGTTTTTAGATTCGTTGCCTGACAATCGTCACAAACGCGGAATTCATTTGCCATTTAGCACATTCCCTTCTCTATATAAAACTTACAAGTACAGTGAAATAAGCATATTAACTAAAAGGTATTTTACCGCTCTTTGTGACTGTATGCAAGTTCCCTACTGCAATCTACCAATTTTTTGAAAGGTTTGTATAAAATGAAGAGCTTTAGGCTATTCTAAAAATAGTAATTTCTTACAATGGGGAAAAGGAGATGAATCTATGAAAGTGAGACAAGATGCTTGGACTGATGAAGATGATTTACTATTAGCAGAAACCGTGCTGCGTCATGTACGTGAAGGTAGTACTCAATTAAATGCGTTTGAAGAGGTAGGAGATAAGCTGAATCGCACATCTGCAGCGTGTGGATTTCGTTGGAATGCAGTTGTTCGTTACAACTTTGATAAAGCGTTGCAGCTAGCAAAGAAACATCGCAAGGAAAAAATGAGAGCAGCAAACGGCGATCAATCCAAGAAAAAATTACTATATTCACCGCCCGCTTCGTTCGCAGCTCCTATCGCCTCTCTTCCAAATGAAATAGAAAAAGAATTAGAGGGGGAAGCACTACCAATCCCTATCTACACTTCGCAATCTATTTCGATGCAGGATGTCATTACATTTCTACAAACTCTCGATTATTCAGACGTGAAGGCTACGGCTCTGGAAAGAGAGAATGAGAGACTCAAGAGGGAGCTTGCTGAATATTCACTGCGAAATCAAGAATTGCAAACAAAGATTCAGCAAATGGAGCATCAATCATCAACAATTCAAGAAGACTACGAAACGATTTTAAAAATTATGAACCGGGCACGCAAGCTTGCGTTAACTGAAGATGACGAAAGACCAAGCACAGCGTTTCGGATGGATCGGAACGGAAATTTAGAAAAAATTGCAGAGTAAGAAGAACCAGGAGATGGCGCAAATGCTGTCTCCTTTTGTATATATTCTCCCCTTCGACACATTGTGTTCACAGAAAATTCCACAAGTCCCTTCTATACCTATGCTAAAATAATAGTAAAATTTGTGTTCGTTAACAGAGGGGCTAAAATTAGATGAAAAAAAAGAAAAATTATTCTTCATTTCCCTACATACTCATCGTTGTGATTCTTCATATAGCGGGAATTAGTGGATTATTATTTTCCATGCCCAATCATCCAGTCCTATTAGGTATGGGAATACTTGCCTACACGTTAGGACTACGGCATGCGTTTGATGTGGATCACATTGCAGCCATTGATAACACCGTTCGAAAATTAGTGGAACAAAAGAAGAATCCTGTCGGAGTTGGCTTTTTCTTCTCACTTGGCCATAGTACGGTAGTAGTATTACTAACGATATTCACTGCTTTTTCTGTGCAGTGGGTAGGGCAAAAGCTTCCACAGATGAAAGAAATGGGCGGGTATATCGGAACAATTGTATCCGGATCATTTCTCCTTCTGATTGGCATTTTAAATTTAATCATCTTATTTGATATTTTTCGTGTCTTTCTCTCCATGAGGGAAAAACATTATAAGGAAGCAGAAATGGAGCAGCTTTTGCTAGCAAGAGGCTTTCTATCCCGCTTTGTGCAGCCTTTATTCGCATTTATCAACCGGAGCTGGCATGTGTATCCAATTGGTTTTTTGTTCGGACTCGGATTTGATACGGCAAGTGAAGTAGCCTTACTAACACTATCAGCCGGGGCAGCACAACATATTCTTCCTATCTATGGAATTCTTTCCTTACCGATTTTATTTGCCGCCGGGATGAGTCTAATGGATACGGCTGATGGTATCTTCATGACGACAAGCTATAAATGGGCGTTTGATAAACCGATTCGGAAAGTCTATTACAATTTAACGGTCACCGCCATCTCCGTTTTTGCAGCACTATTCATCGGTATGATCGAGCTAGCCCAGATTGTTATTCCGTATATTGGACTGCAAGGCGGCATTTGGGGATATATCGAAGATCTTGAGCTTGGAAATTTAGGCTATATTCTCGTCATTTTGTTTATCTTAGTATGGGGAATCTCGTATTTCACATGGAAATTTTTCCGTATTGAAGAAAGATGGAGTCAAAAGCATACGTGATCAACCTCCTTTTTTGCTATAATAGGCAAAAGTTGAACGTAAGGAGCGAATTGTATGAACCAATCTATTCTTTCCCAACCAGAATGGCGCATTATTGACCAGTCCACCCTAGGTAACCCTGCCCTGCACTCCTTTGCCATGGACGATACGCTATGTAAATCAGTAGGAAAAGGAAGCGCACCCGCTACGATGCGTTCTTGGGTTCACCCTAAGACGATTGTGCTTGGTATTCAAGACACGAAGCTCCCTCATTTACATGAGGGGCTTGCTTTTTTGAAGAAGCATAACTATAACGTCATTGTTCGAAATTCTGGTGGCTTAGCTGTCGTTCTGGATGAAGATGTGTTAAATATTTCCCTCATCTTACGTGAAATGGGTAAAGGAATTGATATCAACGCCGGCTACGATGCGATTTGGGAGCTTATTAAACTAATGTTTGCAGACTACGATGTAAACATAGAAGCAAAGGAAATTGTCGGATCCTACTGCCCAGGTAGCTATGATTTAAGCATTGCAAATAAAAAATTTGCAGGTATTTCACAGCGGCGTATACAGGGCGGCGTAGCCGTACAAATATACCTATGCTTAGCCGGAAGTGGACAGGAGCGCGCTTCCATTGTTCGGGATTTCTATGAAGCAGCACTGCAAGGAGAACAAACAAAGTTCGCCTATCCTACCATTATTCCAAGCACAATGGCGTCTCTTTCTGAATTGCTTGGCGAGTCGATTTCTGTTTCTAACTGTATGCATCGTCTGCTGCGAGCGTTGCAGCAAAAAAGTACAGTACTTAAAGCATCCCAGCTTACACCAGAGGAATTTCCGCTCTATGAATTCTATTTACAGCGTATAACTGAACGAAATGAAGAAGCATTTTCTTAAGCTAGTTTCTCAGAAACTAGCTTTTTCCTCGTTCCTCAGTTTCCCTTTCATCCGAATCCATTGTATGGTAGAGAAAAGAACAATATTTCCAGGAAAGGAAGAACAAGCGTGAAATCTTTTTTCAGTAAGCCGGAGAAACAAAATGTACCCGAAGCATCCCAAATTCAAGGATTTGATATCGATTTAAACAAGGAGAGTCTTACTCGAATTGACCACCTCGTTGACCATTATGAGCAGCATATCTTGCGGCAAATTGATGAGGAATATAATATTCGAACAACACTAGCAAATCGGCTAGCCGACAATATCGCACGGTTTGGCGGAAGCTGGACCTTCATCACGGTTTTTGGCGTGTTTTTGATTTGTTGGATGATCTGGAACAGTCTTCCTTACACGAAGCCATTCCATTTCGACGAGCAGCCATTCATTTTGTTAAATCTATGTCTATCCTTTCTTGCAGCTTTTCAGGCCCCCATCATTATGATGAGTCAAAACCGACAAGCCGCAAGAGATAAACATGAATCCATCGTCGATTTTGCAATTAACTATAAGGCTGAAGAAGAAATTGATGATATGCAAAGCCATTTACACCGCATCGAAAATGAGATGACGGAAATTAAACAATTGCTTCTAGAGCTGCGAAAGGAAAAACAAGAAAAAATAGACGAGTGACGCTCGTCTATTTTTAATGAAACTGCGTTTGAAGTGCTGTAATCATACAAAGCTTATACACATCATCTGCATTGCAGCCGCGCGATAAATCATTGACTGGTTTATTTAATCCTTGCAAGATTGGACCTACCGCTTCAAACCCACCGAGCCGCTCAGCAATTTTGTAACCAATATTTCCGGCTTCAATCGACGGAAAAATAAAAACGTTCGCATTACCCTTTATCACAGAATTCGGCGCCTTTTTCGCTGCTACAGAAGGAACAAATGCTGCATCAAATTGAAATTCTCCATCAAGACAAAGATCGGGTGCTAGCTCCTTTGCAATAGCGGTTGCCTCTACTACCTTTTCCGTTTCCGGAGAAACTGCCGAACCTTTTGTCGAAAAGCTAAGAAGTGCAATGCGCGGCTCTAAATCAACCATTTCGGCCGTTTTGGCACACTGAATCGCAATTTCCGCTAAATCTTGGCTCGAAGGGGAAATATTGATCGCGCAATCACCAAAAATATAGCGTTCCTCTTTCCGTACCATAATAAAGGAACCGGATGTTTTTGCGCAGCCAGGTTTTGTTTTTATAATTTGCAGGGCTGGGCGAACTGTATCTGCCGTTGTATGGGCAGCTCCGCTTACTAAGCCATCCGCCTTTCCTAAGTATACAAGCATCGTCCCAAAATAGTTTTCATCCTGTAACAAAGAGCGGGCATCCTCTGCTGTCACTTTCCCTTTGCGTCTCTGAACAAATGCCTCCACCATCGCATCCATCTCTGTGTACGATGACGGATCATAGAGCCGAATTCCTTGTAGCGAAATCGCTAATTCTTGTGCCCTCTTTATAATTTGTTCTTCCTTACCAAGCAGGATTGGCTGGATAATTCCTTCCTCACTCAGTTGCTGCGCGGCAGCTAAAATCCTCTCATCCGTTCCTTCTGGAAGAACAATGGTCAGATTACGAGGTAGCTTTTCTTTTATCTCTTGAAATAAATCACTCATGCGAATAACCTCCTGGATTTATATGTACTTACATTATTTAAAAAAAATAGATATTTCATCTTATTTTAAACACTTCCCTAGTAAAATAGAGAAGAATTATTTGTGAGATTTATGACAAATTTCTACATGGTGGATTACGGTTCTGTTTTTTTGCTAGATTATGCTATAGTAAAGATGTAAATCATGAGAATGTCGAGGTGACTGTTAAAATGAGTGAAGCAGCAAAAACGTTAGATGGTTGGTATTGTTTACATGATTTCCGTTCAATTGATTGGGCAAATTGGAAGCAGTTAACGAGCGATGAACGGCAAACAGCAATTGTTGAATTTTTACATATAGCTGAAAAATGGAACAAAGCAGAAGAAGCACATGCTGGCAGCCATGCAATTTACACCATTGTTGGTCAAAAAGCAGATATCATGTTTATGATTTTGCGTCCAACGATGGAAGAATTAAATGAAATTGAAAACGAATTCAATAAAACGACGCTTGCCGCATACACAATTCCTGCGTATTCCTATGTATCCGTCGTAGAACTTAGCAACTACTTACCTGCGGATGAAGACCCATACAAAAATCCGCGCATCTTATCCCGTCTATACCCTGAACTGCCACAAACGAAATACGTTTGTTTCTATCCAATGGACAAGCGTCGTCAGGGTAATGATAACTGGTATATGCTTCCAATGGAAGAAAGAAGAGAACTTATGGCAAGCCACGGCAAAATCGGCCGTCAGTACGCTGGTAAAGTTCGTCAAATCATTACAGGCTCTGTCGGCTTCGATGACTACGAATGGGGCGTTACCCTCTTTGCAGATGATGTTCTTGAATTCAAGAAGCTCGTCTATGAAATGCGATTTGACGAAGTAAGTGCACGTTACGGCGAATTTGGCTCTTTCTTCGTGGGAAACATTCTTCCTATTGATGGAGTAGCAAAATTTTTGCATGTGTAAAAAAATAAAAAGGTCCGAGACGTTCCCTTTATGTCTCGGACCTTTTTGTATTATTTTCTTAATTACCCAAAGTGTCGCTTCCCCATTTATACCTATTCTTCATCGTACTAATTTTTCTTCCCATTTCATATATTTAATTGAAAAGACATTACACATTTCGTTCTTCCTTGTAGCAAACTAAGTTACGAGGCTTCTCGAAAAGGTTAGACATTGTGTAAGGGAAAGTGATATTTCGCTTGCACGAAGAACGATTAACGGGAAACTATTTTGGACCGGCGACGTATCGGCTTTGGCTCTTCAGGCCTACCGGAGATCATTGTTCGAAAGTGTATTCCATTTAACTAGGAGGGATATAATGGCAAGTCAAAATCCATATTACGGATCTGGCTATTATCAGCCTGCCGGAGGACAGATTCCTTCTTACCCACAACCACAGTACAGTCCGCAGCAAACCGCTCAGGCTGCGCAGGCACAGCTAGCAATATCACAAGGCATGCTACCGCTTGAGCAATCCTACATTGAAAACATCCTTCGCCTGAATAAAGGCAAAACGGCTACAGTTTATATGACATTTGAACGCGGCAGTCAGATGGGCACGCAGAAATATACAGGGATTATCGAGGCAGCCGGCCGCGATCATATTGTCATTAGTGAGCCAACAACTGGCAAACGCTATTTATTGCTCATGGTATATTTAGATTATGTAGAATTTCCTGGTGAAATCAACTATCTTCCACAACCGCAAGCTACGACATATACATCGAGATAAAAAAAGCTGGCAGGATGTCCTGCCAGCTTTCTATGTATTACAACCCTTTAATCGCTGCAATTGCGAGCAAGGTCCAAGCCGTTAAAAAGGCAACTCCGCCTAGCGGTGTAATCGCACCGAGTATTTTGATTCCTGATGTACTAAGTGCATACAAGCTTCCGGAGAAAAGAAGAATGCCCGCCACCATAAACCATCCCGCTGTTGAAACAAGCGAAGAATTTACCTTTGTCATCAAAAATGCTACGACAAACAATCCGCCTGCGTGAAACATTTGATACGTCACACCTGTTTTCCAAATTTCCAACATCTTAGCAGATATTTTCCCTTCTAATCCATGAGCCCCAAATGCGCCAAGTGCAACAGCAAAGAAGGCCATGATACATCCTAACAAGAAGAATATTTTCATATGTAACCACCCTTTTTTATTTTATGATAAAGAAAATTCAGAAAAGATGCCACCTTTAGAAATCAAGTAGAGAATTTCCGTTGGCCTCTTCTTCCTCTTCATAGATATGCTGTGTTTCCTTTATTGAAGTTGGCGGTAGCTTTGAAAACGTAGATTCCTTCTTTGTATCCAGCACAAGATCGCATAGCGCCCGCAATGCAGCCACATGTTCGCGCAAATCATCCGGCTGCTGTTTTGCCCTAGAGAGTTCACTTTGCATTTTGTTTAAAATTGCCTCGATTGGTACTTGCATATTTATCACCTCATCCGCATTATCGTAAGCGCATTCTCTTTCTTCATCATATCATGTCACCCACTTCTTTCACAAAAAAGCTACAAAATAGAATAGGACTTTCGTTGCACTACTTTTCTAATATTGATAGGATAAGAGAGTGAAATCCATTCCAGAAAGGACTCATAATTATGGAATACAAAATGATCGTTCTCGATTTAGATGATACATTACTACGTGATGACCACACCATATCACCACGTACAAAAGAGGCTTTAATGAAGGCGCAAGAAGAAGGGGTAAAGGTTGTGCTCGCTTCCGGACGTCCGACGTACGCAATGCGCGGCGTGGCAAAGGAATTACACTTAGAAGAATACGGCAGCTTTTTGCTATCCTTTAACGGCGCAAAAATCACAAACTGTAAAACAAACGAAGAACTCTTCAGTAGCACGCTATCTCCTGAAACCGTTCATCGTCTTTACGATATTAGCAAACGCGAAAACGTTTGGATCCTGACCTATGTAGGAGATTCCATTGTAACGGACGAAGTTTGCATTCACACTGAAACGGAACATCGCATTACCGGTTTGCCAATTTCAGAGGTTGCTAGCTTTAAAGAAGCAGTAACCGAACCCGTTGTAAAAATTCTCATGTTAGAAGACCCAGAACGACTAGCCGTTGTGGAAAAGAAAT
>NZ_JBXKMX010000263.1:0-8639 GCF_056992975.1 Ectobacillus sp.
TAGCTCGGATTTTTAACACGTATTCAGCTGGACTCAGAAATGATGATGGAAGGGTCATTTCAAATTTTGTAACGCAAGCTTTAACAGGTGATGCTATTACTGTATACGGAGATGGCATGCAAACTCGTTCGTTTTGTTATGTAACCGACACTGTACGAGGACTTATGTTACTGATGGAGAAGGATAAAGCTAACGGAGAAATTATTAATATTGGAAATCCTGTGGAATATACCATAATTGATGTAGCTCATATGGTGAAGAAGTTGACAAATTCGCAAAGCAAAATTACGTATCATCCCCTTCCAAAAGACGACCCGAAGCAGCGTAGACCGGATATTACGAAGGCAAAGCAGATTCTTAATTGGGAGCCAAACATCACATTGGAATCAGGATTAAGACTCACCATTACAACCTATATCAAAAAGAGCCAAATAAGTTGACTAAGAAATCACTTAATATTTAACCCCTTTATCTTTACAATCTTGCACTCTGTAGGAGGTATATATGAATATCGAAACGTTTCTTTCTAATATTTCTTTTCCATACGTTCAGCCTGACTCGCCTGTTGAGTCAGACAGAATCGTTTTAGAGATGCTAAACACCGTGCTTCCTGAAGACAATGAATACTTGCATTCAACTATTTATCAGCTTTGTAAGATACCGAAGATGTCTACATTCGCAATTGGTAGCATTATTAATAAAATTGTTTCACAAATGAAAGAAAATCAATATTTTGTAAATGTAGGAGTTTGGCATGGTTACACGTTCTTATCAGGTATAATAAATAATCCTATAAAGAAATGTATCGGCATTGATAACTTTTCAGAATTCGGTGGTCCTCGTGAAGAATTCCTGCAACGTTTCCGTTCCCTTAGTAATGAAAATCATACATTCCATGAAATGGATTATATAGATTATTTTTCACATGTTCATGAAGGAGAAATTGGATTTTATATATATGATGGGGAGCATAGCTATGAACACCAATTAAAAGGTTTACAAGTGGCAGAACCTTTTTTTGGTGATGACTGTATAATCATGATAGATGATACAAATTGGGAACAAGTCCGTAAAGCGACTTTTTACTTCTTGTCAAATAGCAAAAATAAATATCAAGTATTAGCAGATATACCAACCCATCACGATAGCCACCCCACTTATTGGAATGGAATTATTCTTCTAAAAAAAATAAAATAAAACAATTTACTCTGAATAATATTCCGTTTGACATGGAAATTCTGTGGACACGTTACTTTAAGTTTAACTTGTCCACTACTCCATGTAAGACGGTATTATACAAACAAATACGGTAAAACATGAATTTTTCAATTCCTACAAACAAGGAGGTAAGTTAAGTTTGGAAGCAATTCATATCGTAGTAGCAACAGATAACAAATATTTTAAACCACTCGTAACCATGTTGTATTCCCTCTACAATCACGCTACTTCAACAAATCTTATAACCCTTTACATCATAGATGGAAATATTTCTAAGAAAAATAAATGGATATTAAAAAAATCTTTAAATAGATTCAATCCTACCATTAAGTATTTATCAGTGAATGAATCCTTATACAAAAACTGTAATGAATGGGGACACGTTAGTAAGGAGAGTTATTATCGTATTTCCATCCCCGATCTCCTTGATCATTCCATTCAAAAGATCCTGTATTTAGACTGCGACTTAATCATCAAAGATGACATTTCAAAACTATGGAACATAGATATTTATCCTTATTTCATTGCTGCTGTTGAAGATCCAAATGGGGAAAATAGACATACAGATCTTCTAATTCCTCCTAGTTCTGGGCACTTTAATTCTGGTGTGATGTTAATTGATCTAGAAAAGTGGAGGAACCACCATATATCAAATAAAGTTCTTCAATTTATCAATGATAACCCTGCAAGAATCTTATGGGGTGATCAAGATGGGTTAAATGCTATCCTTCATGATAAGTGGCTTAAACTACATTATAAATGGAATTTTCAAGTATTTCGTATGAACCACTTAGCAATAAAACCAGCAATTATTCACTATAATACGAATATAAAGCCTTGGAATGGTAACACTCCTCTTAAAGAGGAATATGAAAAATATTGGTTTTTCATAAAGCGTTATTTTTAAATTAGCAATCTTTTTGAGGTAATATTGTTATTTGATACTAAAACTCACATTATTATCTAATAATAAAAAATTCTTTCTCTAATTGTAACCCCTTCTTAACTAAAAACTTTCGTAATTGATCAGATACTGTATCACTCATAGTAATGATAGCGTCAATCTTGCCCTGCTTTAGTAATCTATCGATTTCCTTTCTTTTAAATTGCGTACGATTAGAAACGAATTCATGTATATGAATATCAATTTGAGGTAAAATATACTTTTTAAAAAAATAACATGATTCTTCTGAAGCTACTAAAATACAAGTTGGCTTTTGAGATATTCTCTCATTAAGTATTTCCTGAACTCTTGTTAAAACAGCTAATGTAGATTCAATTGTAAATTCAGTCAAATTTGAATGACTCAGAGAACCCTTTATAATACGATACTGATACAGAACCTTAGGAATCTTCTCTATAGGCCTAATTTCAAATAGACGCGTCCATAAGTTATAGTCATAAGTAATTTTGAATTTAGTATAATATCTACCCACTTTATTAAAAGCTACTTTTGAAAACATTACACTTCCATGACATAAATAACATCTAAAAAGTCTTGATTCATATATTTCTTTTTTACTAAGGGTTACATTAAAATATTCAGCATTCCACCTAAGAATTTTTTCATCTACATCATTTTTTCCAGAAATACATTCAACATACGACCCGACACCTATAGCTTCAGGATTGTGATGCAAATATTGAATTTGTTCTTGTAATCTAGTAGGCATACTTACATCATCCGCATCTTGTACTGCAATCCAATCCCCAGTTGCTTTTTCAATTCCGAGATTAAGACAAGCAGCTGCTCCCTGATTTTTTTCTAAATGAACAACCTTTACTCTAGTATCCTGAATGGAATCTAATATTTTTCTTGTATTATCTGTAGATCCATCATTTACAATCATATATTCAAAGTCCGAATATGTTTGATTCAAAATACTATCGATACACTCTTGCAGGTACTCTTCTCCATTGTACACAGCTGTTACTACAGTTATCTGCATACAAAACCTCCCTCAATAATCCCACGAAAAGGAATCTTATTAAACGTTTGCTAATTGTAATGTTTTAAGTAAATCTTCAAGTTTTATTTCAATATGATCACAGATTGCTAACGGAAATGGAAGTCCTGATTTGAATATTGGTCTTACACTTTTTCCTACTAAATAATAATAATTTAAATCTACATGATGACTAAGTACCCTATAATGTGGATGTATATATGTCTCTGGAAACAACTCTATTACCTTTGTTCCTGGTTTACAGAAAACCAAATTGGTAAGAGCTGCTCCATGTGGAGAAATTACCACTTCTGCTGATGAAAGTAGACTGATTTGCTCCTTCACTGACATATTTTCCAATGTAATTTTCTTAAATCCATACCTTCCAAGCAGTTCCATAATTTCATTTTCATTTGTTACCTTGCGACAAATGGAATCCCTGCTTATATAAAGACGTTCATACCCTTGTTTTTCTTCACGATATTTTAGAAATTCACTTCGTAAGAACTCACATGCCCACTTAGGCATGTAACCCAGATAGCTTGGTAAGAAGGGAATCTGTAGTTGATTTACTTTCACATGAAAGTTCTGATGACATGCCACTAAACTGGTATCATGTATACCTAACATGTTGAGGGTTTCATACTGAAAAGGAACCCGCAATGGATTGATAATTATTTTTTGAAAATCCAAATGGCTTTGTCTGAGTAAATAAAAACGAGGTAAAATATCGAACATCCAATGATAATAATTATAAGGTTGACAAAAGGAAAGGAGAGCTACTTGATTTAAATTTTCAGTTATTCTAGGTAGCTTATTGTACGTAAATATAGAATGGTTTTCCGGCTTCTTACCAAACTCAAAGGATACTTCAGATAATAAGCTATTATCACGCGTTATAACACTTCCGCCTACTCCACAAACCCTAGCATTTTTTAATACCATCATATGTGTAGGAAAGTATGGCTTCTTTCTTTCTTGAATAAAAGCATAATTCGGTTCATCATATATTGCTTTAGGAAAATCTATGCCTTGTGGATCTACACCTCCATATTCTATATATTTTTCTTCTATGTTATTCATATGTCGTTTCCATTCTTGTACTGTAGCATATATACCCGTTGGTGATTTTCTAAATTTCTTCATAATTATATCTCCTAAAAAAGGACTATTTTACTTATAAATAACAAAACCACCACCAAATTAAATCATAAATAATTACTCTTACATGTATATTCCAAATTCTTTCATTCAATCCCATCAGTCCAAAATCAAAGGAAGGGTGTCCTTCTAAGTTGGTTAAAATAAGCTTCTCAGCTTTTATATTTATTCGGATTTTCCTTATAACATTTCCATGCTGAACGAATCATGTCTTCTAAGGAATATTTAGGTACCCACCCTAGTTCCTCATGAATTTTTTGAGCAGATGCAACCAAATAAGGAGGATCTCCATCTCTTCTTCTCTCATATACAACGTTAGCTTTCTTCATAGTTAGCCTTTCACACTGTTCAATTATCTGTTTAACGGAATATCCTTTATGGTTACCTACGTTGTAAACTTTTCCTACAGGTGAAGAATGTAACAATTTTTGTAAAGATAATATATGGGCCTCTACCAAATCAAGAACATGAATGTAATCACGTATACATGTTCCATCAAAAGTATTAAAATCATCTCCGAATACAGATAAGTGTTTAGATTTTCCTAGCAGGTGAAAGAGGATATTAGGAATAAGATGTGTTTCAGGATTATGATATTCGCCAATTTTACCCGAGAAATCAGCTCCAGCTACATTAAAGTAACGAAGAATAATATAATCTAACCCATAGGTTTTAAAACAATCCTGTATCATTTGTTCAACCATTAACTTTGAACGCCCATATGGATTAATAGGAAATGTAGGAGATTCTTCAACTAAACATTCACTCTCCGATAAGCCGTAGATAGCACACGTAGAAGAAAAAATAATTTTCTTAACATTATGTTTGATCATGACCTTTAATAGAACACAAGAATGACTAACATTATTCTCATAATATTTAAGAGGATTAAACATAGATTCGCTAACTATACAACTTGCTGCAAAATGCATAACTGCCTCAATTTTGTATTGTGTAAAAATATGTTCCAACAAAGTAAAGTCTCCTATATTTCCCTCAATAAATAGGGTCCTTTCGTCTAGGGAACCTCTATGCCCTGTTGAAAGATTATCTATCACCAAAACAGGATATCCTTTATCTAATAATTCTTTTACAGCATGGCTACCTATATAGCCGGCTCCTCCCAGAACCAGTATCATATGGTCCCCCCTATTACATATTGTTATGAAAGAATATAAAATAAGGTCGTAGAAATTAAAAATGGGAAACTCCTGTATAAATAAATCCTAAACGTTTCAGTTCTTCCGTATTGAAGCCAGCACCTAAAAAATTGGTTCCAATCCGTTTATCTAAGCCCATTCCTTTTGCTACATCCATAACATTTATATTCATCTGATCCTCCTAAAATCACGATAAACCTTATTTGAGTTTGAACATATAGTTTAACAATGCCATGTATTCTTCTTCCTTACCTAAGTCATAACAATCCATATTAAGTACTTGCGCCTTGCATACGTATGTGCCAAGCATATCTTGAATGGCATCCGTTAATTGAATCTCATTTCCAGCACCTTGAGATGTTTGATGTAAAAAAGGGAAAAGAGTAGGGGTAAATATATATCGACCCATTACGGCCAAATTTGAGGGCGGAGCAACTTGAGGTTTTTCTATAATATTTGTAATGGTATATAATCCTTCAGATAATTGTGTTCCTTCTATTACGCCATATAACTTTAGATGTTCTTCTTTGACAGACTTAACACCAATAATATTCTCTTTATATTGATGATAGGAACCAATCAGCTTCCTAAGTGCGTTTGTTGTTTCATTTATAAAAAGTTGATCAGGCAGTAACACCGCAAATGGCTCGTTTCCTACAAATCTCTCTGCCAAACAAATGGCATCTCCTAATCCTTTTGCATAGGATTGTCTAATATATTGAATATGGACTTTTCGTTGGTTCAATAATGGTAGTAATTCTGATTTATTCGATTGCATTAGGTATGTTTCTAACTCTAAAGATCGATCAAAATAATCCATTATCATTGTTTTCGAACGAGATAATATAATTAAGATTTCTTCGATTCCTGCTTCCACAGCTTCTTGCACAATATAGTCAATGGCTGGCCGTCCACATATCGGAAACATTTCTTTTGGTAAGACCTTTGTAATAGGAAGATTTCTTGTTCCATATCCCGCTGCCGGTATAACAGCCTTTTTCACCAAACTTTTTCACCTCATTAAATCTTTTTAATTTTTTCCGTATTTTAAATCTCACTACTCAATATATTTATACTTACATAAATTGGTGACAGCCTATCCTCGTTATCAATTTATATTTAAGCAAAAAAAAGCAATCGGCTTCATCATGCCGATTGCTTTAAATCAAAATCTAATTATCCTAAAATATGGTAACCAGAGTCTACATGCAAATTCTCTCCTGTAATACCACGAGACATATCACTAAACATAAATGTTGCTGCATCCCCCACTTCTTCTTGTGTAACATTGCGACGAAGTGGTGTTTTTTCTTCAATTTCTTTTAGAATACTGTTAAATTCTCCAATTCCCTTTGAAGAAAGCGTACGGATTGGACCTGCAGAGATAGCATTGACACGAATATTGTGCTTTCCTAGGTCATTCGCTAAGTATCTTACACTTGCATCAAGAGCAGATTTTGCTACGCCCATTAAATTATAATTTTTCACGACACGTTCCCCGCCAAGATACGTTAATGTTACAATGCTTCCGCCTTCTGTCATCAATTCTTTTGCTGCTTTCGAAACAGCGGTTAACGAGAACGCACTAATATCTAATGCAAGTTTAAATCCATCACGAGATGTGTCGACAAATTCCCCTTTTAAATCTTCTTTATTTGCAAACGCAATACAATGTGCAACCCCGTGAATGGTCCCAACTTTTTCTTTAATTTCCGTAAAGCAACGGGCAATATCCTCATCACTTGTTACATCGCACCGAAGAATATGCGATTGTTGACCTTCCAATGTTTCTGCTAAATCACGTACACTTTGTTCCATTCGTTCTCTAGCGTATGTAAAAATCAAGTTTGCACCTGCCTCGTGAAGAGAACGGGCTATTCCCCAGGCAATACTTCTTTGATTCGCAACACCCATCACGACGATATTTTTTCCTTTTAAATTGAGAAGAGTCATTCTGTCATCCTCCTATTATATATAACACTAGTTATTAGCACCTGATACTATAAAATAGTGTACCATATTTCTCATACCCTGCAAATGAGAAATGTAAGGTTGCTTTCCTCTTACCACTTGTATATATTTATGGTGATGAAATGGTTAGAAGCAAGTACGCTCGTATATAGCGAAAGGAAGCGGACGGAATGAAGGTATATTACGATATAATTGGAGACATTCACGGATGTTATAACGAATTCCTGATTCTTACCAAGATGCTTGGCTATGAATGGACAAACAAGATTCCCATTCATCCTGATGGACGCCAACTTGTATTTGTAGGAGATATTACCGATCGTGGACCCGATTCCTTACGAATGGTAGACATCATTTATCGACTTGTCATAAATCATAAAGTTGCACAGTATGTACCTGGTAACCATTGTAATAAATTATATCGATATTTTTTAGGCCGAAATGTACAAGTTAAGCATGGTCTGGAGACAACTGTCGATGAATACATGACGCTTTCTTCTAAGGAACAAGACGATATTCGAAATAAGTTTCTCCAGTTGTATAAGCAATCTCCTCTTTATCATCTGCTTGATGATGGAAACCTAATCGTTTGTCATGCAGGAATGAAAGAAGAATTTATAGGTCGAAGAGATAATGAGGTAAAAACATTTGTCCTGTACGGTGATATTTCTGGGAAAAAGCATGAAGATGGTTCTCCCGTTCGAGGAGATTGGGCTAAATCCTATAATGGCAGTTCATGGATTGTATATGGGCATACCCCAGTTCTGGAACCTCGCTTTATGAATCATAGTGTAAATATCGACACGGGAGCTGTTTTTGGTGGAATGCTAACCGCCCTTCGTTATCCCGAAATGAAGACGGTTAGTGTTCCCTCCTCTATGCCATTTGTACAAGAAAAATTTCGTCAATTTGATTAAGAAGAGCGGCCTACTTCGTAGCTCGCTCTTTTTCTATTGCTGCTTGCATATCTACAGGAACCAAACAAGCGAAAGATAGCATTTCATTTAGCATGGGATGATAAAACGTAAGAGATGTACTATGAAGTGCTTGTCTGTCAATCAACTTTCGATCGCCCCCGTACAGATCATCACCAACGAGCGGATGACCAATGTGTGCCATATGTACACGAATTTGATGGGTTCGGCCAGTTTCAAGCCGGAGTGTAACCCGTGTACTGTTTGGC
>NZ_JBXKMX010000264.1:0-7674 GCF_056992975.1 Ectobacillus sp.
CTACATTAGGGGGGCAAACAGCCTTAAATATGGCAGTTCAATTGGCTGAATCAGGAGTACTTGAAGAATGCGGCGTTGAAATATTAGGTACGAAGCTTTCTGCGATTCAACAAGCAGAGGATCGTGAATTATTTAAGAATTTAATGCAAGAAATGAACGAGCCGATACCTGAAAGTACGATTATCCATACTTTAAAAGAAGCAGAGGAGTTTGTAGATAAGATCGGTTATCCGGTTATTGTACGACCTGCGTTTACTTTAGGAGGAACAGGCGGAGGTATTTGTAGCGATAAGGCAGAACTTGTAGAAATTGTGCTGAGCGGATTGAAGCACAGCCCAGTAACACAATGTTTACTCGAAAAAAGTATTGCTGGTTTAAAAGAAATTGAATATGAAGTGATGCGCGATAGTAATGATAACGCGATTGTTGTATGTAACATGGAGAACTTTGATCCAGTTGGTGTACATACAGGTGATTCCATCGTTGTGGCTCCTAGCCAAACGCTAAGTGATCGTGAGTATCAAATGTTACGTAACACGTCATTGCAAATTATTCGTAAGTTAGGAATTGAAGGTGGCTGCAATGTTCAGCTTGCTCTTGATCCATATAGCTTCCAATACTATGTAATTGAAGTAAATCCACGCGTAAGCCGTTCTTCGGCACTTGCATCTAAAGCAACAGGTTATCCGATTGCTAAGCTTGCTGCAAAAATCGCAGTTGGACTTACGCTAGATGAAATTGTTAATCCAGTAACTAAAACGACGTTTGCTTGTTTTGAGCCATCATTAGACTACGTTGTTTCAAAAATTCCTCGCTGGCCGTTTGATAAATTTGAATCGGCTAACCGATTATTAGGAACACAAATGAAGGCAACTGGTGAAGTAATGGCGATTGGCCGAAATATGGAAGAATCTCTTCTAAAAGCTGTTCGTTCGCTAGAACTTGGTGTGTATCATCTAGAAATGGATCATCTCAAGACACTTGATAAAGAAACAATGAAAAAACGGATTGAAAAAGCAGATGATGAGCGTGTATTTATCATCGCAGAAGCGATGCGCCAAGGTATTACAAAAGAAGAAATCCACAATTGGAGTAAAATCGATTACTTCTTCTTACAAAAAATTGAAAATATTATTAATATGGAACAAAAACTTCTTGCTCATAAAGATGATTTAACTGTACTAGAAGCTGCGAAAAAAATGGGCTTTAGTGATCGTTATCTTGCATCTGTTTGGGATAAAAAAGAGCAGGATTTGTATGACCTTCGGAAAAAAGAAAATATTGTACCTGTATACAAAATGGTAGACACTTGTGCAGCAGAATTCGAATCTTCTACCCCTTACTACTACAGCACATACGAAGATGAGAATGAGTCAATACGTAGTGATCGCAAGAGCGTAATCGTACTTGGTAGTGGTCCAATTCGTATCGGACAAGGAATTGAATTTGACTATGCAACTGTTCATTCTGTATGGGCCATTAAAGAAGCCGGTTATGAAGCGATTATTATTAATAATAATCCAGAAACTGTTTCAACAGATTTCAGTATTTCTGACAAGCTATACTTTGAGCCGCTTACGGTTGAAGATGTTATGCATGTCATTGATTTAGAGCAACCAGAAGGGGTAATTGTACAGTTTGGTGGTCAGACTGCAATTAACTTAGCATCTAGTTTGCAAGAACGCGGTGTGAAAATTTTAGGAACATCATTAGAAGACTTAGACCGTGCAGAAGACCGGAATAAATTTGAAACAACATTGAGACAACTAGGTATTCCGCAGCCACTAGGTAAAACTGCAACAGCTGTAGATGAAGCAGTGGCCATTGCAGAACATATTGGGTATCCTGTTCTTGTTCGTCCTTCTTATGTCCTTGGTGGTCGTGCAATGGAAATTGTATACCATAAGGAAGAACTTCTATACTACATGAAAAATGCTGTTAAAGTTCATGCAGAACATCCTGTTTTAATTGATCGCTACATGATCGGAAAAGAGATAGAAGTGGATGCGATTTCTGATGGAATCGACGTGTATATTCCAGGCATAATGGAGCATATTGAGCGAGCAGGCGTTCACTCTGGGGATTCAATTGGTGTGTATCCTCCGCAAAGTCTAGCTGCAGATATTAAAGAAAAAATTATTCAGCACACGATTTCCTTGGCAAAAGGACTTAATATAATTGGTCTACTTAATATTCAGTTCGTTGTATATCGGAACGAAGTATATGTAATTGAGGTAAATCCAAGATCAAGCCGGACGGTACCGTTCTTAAGTAAAATTACAAATGTGCCGATGGCAAACATCGCTACAAAAGTAATACTTGGAAAATCGCTTGGAGAGCTTGGCTATTCTACTGGTTATCATCCAGAGCGCAAAGAAGTGTTTGTCAAAGCTCCAGTATTCTCGTTTGCGAAGCTTCGCTCTGTTGATACGACTCTCGGACCTGAAATGAAATCTACGGGAGAGGTAATGGGTAAGGATTTAACATTAGAGAAGGCATTGTATAAAGGTCTTGTTGCTTCTGGTATTCATATTCCGACTCACGGATCTGTGATTATTACAGTTGCTGATAAAGACAAGGAGGAAGCAACTGAAATTGCCAGACGCTTCCATGAAATCGGCTATAACATATTAGCAACAGACGGCACTGCGAAAATGCTTATGCAGCATGATATACCTGCACAAGTCGTCAATAAAATTGATTCAGAGGATTATAATTTACTTGATATTATTCGACAAGGAAAAGCACAATTTGTTATCAATACGCTTACGAAGGGTAAGCAACCTGCACGGGATGGCTTCCGCATTCGCCGTGAATCTGTAGAAAACGGAGTAGCCTGCTTGACATCCCTTGACACAACCAAGGCAATTCTAGGCGTACTTGAATCGATGACATTTTCAGCAATAGAAATGAAGGAAACATCTTTACAACACCATGAGGTGGTTCATTCATGATACAAAAAGAAATGATGAGAGTAATAAGCCAGAAGGAAATTGCACCGAGTATATTTGAACTTGTTTTAAAAGGAACGATGGTGCAACAAATGCAAGAACCTGGGCAGTTTGTTCATGTGAAAGTAGCAGAGGGCCATTCTCCTCTGCTACGGCGCCCTATTAGTATTTGTAATGTCGACAAGGATAAGAACGAATTTACAATGCTATATCGTGCGGATGGAAGCGGGACTAAGCTTCTTTCAGATAAAAAGGCAGATGATCTTGTGGATGTACTTGGACCGCTAGGACATGGATTTCCAGTATCTGCTGTTCAAAAGGGACAAACAGCATGCTTAGTAGGTGGAGGGATTGGTGTACCACCGCTATACGAATTATCCAAACAGCTTTGTGCGAATGGTGTGAAGGTTATTCATGTACTTGGCTTTGCAACAAAAGAGGCTGTCTTTTATGAAAAACAATTTGCTTCCTTAGGGGAAACCTATGTTGCAACTGTTGACGGTTCGTATGGAACAAAGGGGTTTGTTACATCGATTACAGAAACAGTAGATTTTGATAGTATGTTTGCATGTGGTCCAACGGTGATGCTGAAAGCTCTTGAGACAATGTACAAAGATCGTGAACTGTATCTTTCGCTTGAAGAGAGAATGGGCTGCGGAATTGGTGCTTGCTTTGCGTGTGTTTGTCATGTAAATGAAAATAAAACAGCCTATAAAAAGGTGTGTAGTGACGGTCCAGTCTTCCGAGCAGGGGAGGTCGTATTATGAATCCATTGCAAGTAGAACTCCCAGGTCTTACTCTTAAAAATCCTGTGATGCCAGCATCCGGCTGCTTTGGATTTGGACGTGAATATGCGAATTTGTATGATCTTAGTGTTCTAGGGTCAATTATGATTAAGGCAACGACTGCTGAACCGAGATTTGGGAATCCGACGCCACGCGTTGCGGAAACACCAGCAGGTATGTTAAACGCAATTGGACTTCAAAATCCAGGTTTAGAAAAGGTTATACAGGAAGAATTAGCATGGCTATCTTCCTTTGATGTACCAATTATTGCAAATGTCGCAGGATCACAGACAGAAGATTATGTGGAAGTGGCAAAGCAAATTTCGAAGGTTGGCAATGTACATGCGCTTGAGCTAAACATATCTTGTCCAAACGTGAAAACAGGCGGGATTGCATTTGGAACGGTACCAGAGATTGCGGCTGAATTAACACGGAAAGTAAAAGCTGTTTCGGAAGTCCCTGTCTATGTGAAACTATCTCCTAATGTGACCAATATTGTTGATATTGCTAAGGCGATTGAAGCAGCTGGAGCAGACGGGTTAACGATGATTAACACATTGCTCGGCATGCGGATTGATCTTAAGTCTGGCAAGCCTGTTTTGGCAAATACGACAGGAGGATTATCGGGTCCTGCTATTAAACCTGTGGCACTACGCATGATTTATGAGGTGAGTCAAGCGGTAAACATTCCAATTATCGGAATGGGCGGCATTGAAACAGCAGAAGACGTTGTGGAATTTTTCTACGCTGGCGCAAGTGCGGTCGCAGTGGGAACAGCAAATTTCGTAGATCCGTATGTATGTCCAACTATTATTGAAAATCTTCCACATGTACTAGACCGGCTTGGATTCGATCATATTTCAGAGTGCAGAGGAAGGAGCTGGAAGAAAAATGTCACAATCGCTCATCATCGCTCTTGATTTTCCAAGTAAAACAGAAGTAGAATCGTTTCTTTCCCATTTTGACGAGGAATTGTATGTGAAGGTTGGTATGGAGCTTTTTTACAAAGAAGGTCCATCAATTATTACGTATTTAAAAGAAAAAGGTCACCATATTTTTTTAGATTTAAAGCTTCACGATATTCCGAACACTGTGAAAAGTGCGATGCGGAATCTTGCAAGTCTCGGTGTCGATATGGTCAATGTACATGCTGCTGGCGGTAGTAAGATGATGCAAGCAGCTTTGCAAGGATTAGAGGAAGGTGCGGCAGGAAGAAATCGACCGATTTGTATAGCTGTTACGCAGCTTACGAGTACGTCGCAAGCAATGATGAATGAGGAGATATGGATTGACAAATCTCTAGAAGATACCGTGTCACACTATGCAGCTTTAGCAAAAGAAAGTGGGATGGACGGAGTAGTATGCTCAGCACTTGAGGTACCTACCATTCAGAACGTGTGCGGAACTGACTTTGTAACAGTTACACCAGGTATTCGTGTTTCAGGTGACGTGAACGATCAAGTTCGCGTTGCTACGCCAAAGCTAGCACGTAAATTAGGCTCTCATTATATTGTAGTGGGACGGAGTATTACAAAAGCAGATGATCCATATAAAGCGTACGAAATGGTGAAAAAGCAATGGGAGGATCTTGATGTATGAAAAAGGAAATAGCATCACATTTATTAGATATCGGAGCGGTGTTTTTACAACCAAATGAGCCGTTTACTTGGTCATCAGGTATGAAGTCGCCCATTTATTGTGATAACCGTCTAACTCTTTCTTATCCAAAAGTAAGAAAGGATATTGCACGCGGCTTGCAGCAACTTATTGTGACTCACTTTCCAGACGCAGAAGTAATAGCAGGAACATCAACAGCTGGCATTCCTCATGCGGCATGGGTAAGTGATTTGATGAATGCACCAATGTGCTATGTTCGTAGCAAAGCGAAGGAACATGGAAAAGGAAATCAAATAGAAGGTAAGGTAACAGCAGGTCAGAAGGTAGTTGTCGTGGAAGACTTAATTTCTACTGGCGGTAGTGTTATTACATGTGTTGATGCGCTGCGTGAAGCTGGATGCGAAGTAGTAGGTGTGGTATCAATCTTTACATACGAGCTAGAAGCAGGGAAAGAAAAGCTGAAAGCGGCAAATATTGAAGCATACTCGTTAAGTGATTATTCATCCCTTATTGAAGTTGCTAATGAACAAGGAATCATTTCTGCTGAGGATCGCGAGAAATTACAAGCATGGCGTCGTAATCCAGCAGATGAGGCTTGGATGAACATATAGAAAGCGACTGCGTTGCCATTTATACGATGATCGAATATGAAAATAGACTGGGACAGAAATTCTTGATTTTCGAGATTTCTGTTTGGCAGTCTATTTTTTGTTGTTTTCCTGCTTAGTTCATACTGATTCTAATAGCTTTAATTCAGTATGAATAATAGATATACTACTATTTAAAAGGGGAATTAAACAGTTTTTCGAAAAGTGGATGGGTAAAAAAATCCGTAATTGGATGGTTGCTTTTTACGATTTATCTTTATTATTAGTAGTAAATAGACAAAAAGGTATTTTTACAATGCAGGCATTAGAAACTGCTACTTCTCTATGGATTCCCTTCACGATTGCTTCATAAATAATGAATAGTTAGGATGAATGTTTAATGGAGTGGAAACCAAATCGTGTCGATAAGAAGCCGATTTATAAACAAATTGCAGAATATATTGAACAGGGTATTTCTTCTGGAATATTTTCTCCAGACAGTTTGTTGCCATCGGAACGCACCTTGGCAAAAGAATTGCAAGTCAATCGCAGCACAGTCGTAAATGCCTATGAGGAATTACAATCGCTTGGGATTGTAGACCGAAAAAAAGGAAGCGGAACTCGTGTAAGTACAAATATATGGGGAATATCGCATAAACGTATTCCCAATTGGGGGCGTTATGTAGAGGATGGTTCTTTTCTTCCCAATCAGCCTTTGGTGCAGAGAATTCGGACAGAAACACAAACGGATCACCTGATTAATTTAGCAAGCGGGGAATTGGCACCAAGTTTATTTCCACTCAATCAATTTCGTACGATTCTACGAAACCAGCCATTTTTAGGAAATTTAGGCTACGATCATCCCCAAGGAAATGAAATGTTAAGGGAAACCATTTCATCTCACGTGAAAGAATATAAGAACATAGAAACGAGTCCTTCTTCTATTCTTATTACATCTGGTGCTCAGCAAGCCCTACATCTCATTGTGCAGTGTTTACTTAAACCGGGAGATGCGGTTGCCATTGAGGACCCGTCCTATTGCTTTTCTCTTCCAATATTTCAATCTGCTGGGCTAAAAACGTTTCGTTTGCCTGTGGATCAGCATGGTATGAATCCAGATGACCTAATAGAACTGCATCGGAAGCATCGAATCCGAATGATCTTTTTAAATCCGGATTATCAAAATCCAACGGGTGCTGTCCTTTCTTACACACGCCGTAAGAAAATTCTAGAACTTTCATCTGAATTCGGTATTCCAATTATAGAAGACGATCCGTATAGTTTAACTTCATACAATGGGGAAGTACAGGCTACCTTAAAGTCTATGGATTACAACGGAAATGTTCTATACATTAGTTCCTTATCAAAAATAGTAGCATCAGGCCTTAGAATTGGTTGGGTAATTGGACCTTCATCGGTTATCATGCGACTTGCAGATGCAAAACAACAGGTGGATTTTGGACATAGCATTTTCCCTCAATGGGTAGCAAATCAATTTATGGAATCAAGAAATTTTGATACCCATATTCAGATGCTTCGAAAGGAGCTTAAACTTCGGAGAGACCAAATGACATCCAGTCTCCATGAATTAGTAGGAGACCAAATTGAATTTTTTATACCAGAAGGTGGAATCCATTTGTGGTGTAAGATAAACGGTGCAATTGACGAATATAAGCTACTAGAAGAATCTATGAAGGAAGGAGTTGCGTTTGTTCCGGGAAGTATTTTAGGTTC
>NZ_JBXKMX010000265.1:0-16493 GCF_056992975.1 Ectobacillus sp.
CTGGAGAGTATGACATTATTTGCGAGAATGTATGATGTACAAGATCATCCTGTAAGTGGAATGTGGCTGTTGTATGGAACGATTAGCTTGTTATGTATCTTTGTGTATCGTCTAGGCTTTGCGCGTAAATTGAATGTCTTGCAAAATATAGTTATTTATTTCATACTTGTGCTAGGCTGTTCTATTTTAACATTCTTTGCAGTATTTTTACCTGTAGGCGAAGGGTTAGTGGTAGCTATTGTTGTTCTTAGCGCATATAAAATTCGTCTTCATCAATTTAAAAAACAAGAAACAATACAAAGGAGATAATAATGAGTTCCGTTCAAGATTCTATTTATAATTGGTTAACGATTAAAGTGGTGGCAGAAGCACGACCTGATGACCAGGCAGCTATGGAGACGTATGAATTGTTTGCAGACATGCTGCGTGATGAACATGGGATTACCGATGTAGTAGTCGAAAAACGTGAAGATATGTATTTTGTAACATATACTAAGGATAACGAAACAAAATCGACTCGTTTTCCACTGGAACTTATTGATTGCTTTTTAGATCAAATGATTCGTGAACCTGAGAAGTTTCCTAATTACTGAACCCTTACCTAAAAAGATAAGGGCTTTTTTATAGGAGTAAGCAATTACCATTCCTCTTCTACGGCTTTATCCCGGTACAAACGGAACTTACCAGTAGCAATACGATTATTGGTTCGTTCTGAAATTCGCTTATAGCAGCTCGGACACATGTATGTATGAATCGGACGGTTTCGCAAACGTTTCGCCTCTAACGTATCATCATTTAGCTGATGTATCTCGTCACATAGTACGCATTTCACTTTCATCATGTCACCTCAAAATTATATGATAAGACGTTTACAAATGTAGGAGCAAACGTCAATGGAGCGGTGTGTGAAAAACTCTGAATAAAGTATAACATGATTTCCACTGGGAAAATAAATAAATGTATTTATTAGATATTCAATGTCTGGTTGTTGTAAAATAATAGCTGGAGGTGTTAAACATGGCAAATGTAGTCGAATCAACATTAAGTGATAGCTTATTGGAAGCTCTTAGACAGGAACGTATTGTTACCATCGCAACAATCGATTTTGAGAAAGGGATTCCAAACGTAAGTGCAATTTCTTGGGTTTACAGTATGGATCCTACTACTATTCGTTTCGCTGTTGACAAACGATCACGCATTGCAGAAAATATCCGTCATCATTCATCCGTTGTGTTAAATGTTATGGCATCTGAATCTGTGTTCTCGATTAACGGGACGGCAACTATTGTTGCAGACCAAATGGAAGGCGTTCCATTAAAACTAGCTCTTATTGAAGTTTCTATTGAAGAAGTTAGAGATGTTATGTTTTACGGTTCAAAGCTTTCTGTGGAGCCTAAGTATGAAAAAACGTATGATTTGCGTGCTGCAGAAAAATTAGATAGCCAAGTATTAACGGCAATAAAAGAATTTTAGAGTACATATTTATAACGAATAAGTTTTAGGGCTACCTCGAATAAAAAGTCTCCGTTTGGAGTGAGGTGGCTTTATTTTTATTCGTAAAGTAAGTTTCCTTACAAATTCATTCTATCTCACGTAAGCCGAACATATTATCTATAACAGCGGTTCGTCCTTAGCGGATGAAACCCTTGTTCACTAAGGTGGAGTAGGGGGTAACAGATTGAGTAAAATCTATGTTCTCGATACAAATGTCCTATTGCAGGATCCATTATCTATTTATTCTTTTCAAGATAATGAAGTGGTAATACCTGCTGTTGTGTTAGAGGAAGTGGACTCAAAGAAACGTTACATGGATGAAGTTGGTCGAAACGCTCGCTATGTTTCGAAGCTTATTGATAAATTTCGTGAAAAAGGAAAACTGCATGAACGAATTCAGCTAGAAAATGGAGGAACTTTCCGAATTGAGCTGAATCATCGTTCTTTCGTGCAATTACAAGAAATATTTGTGGAAAAAACGAATGACAATAGAATTTTAGCAGTGGCGAAAAATTTATCGTTAGAAGAGCAGGCGAAGCAAAATGGGAAACCTGTTATTTTAGTAAGCAAGGATGTATTAGTTCGAGTGAAAGCGGACGCACTCGGACTGCAGGCAGAAGACTATTTGAGTGATCGTGTGATAGAAGTAGACAATATATATACAGGACTTATTGAACAGTACATACCAAAAGCAGTGTTGAATGTATTTTATGAAACGGGACAATTAATGACATCTGTCATCTCGGAGCAACTATTCTATCCCAATCAATTTGTCCTTATGAAGGACGATCTGGGTGGGTCTGGTTCTGCTGTAGGTGTGGTAGATGCAACAGGAAAGAAAATAAAAAAACTTGTTTTTCAAAATGAACAAATATGGGGTGTTCGCTCTCGAAACGTCCAACAAACGATGGGGATGGAGTTGTTACTCCGTGAAGATATTCCACTCGTAACGCTCATTGGAAAAGCAGGGACAGGAAAAACATTATTGGCCTTGGCTGCAGGATTAATGCAAACGGAAGATTTGGGACTGTATAAGAAACTACTTGTGGCTCGCCCCATCGTTCCAGTTGGGAAGGACATTGGCTATTTGCCAGGCGAAAAGGAAGAGAAGCTTCGTCCGTGGATGCAGCCTATTTTTGATAATCTTGAATATTTGTTTAATACAAAAAAACCAGGAGAGCTAGATGCGATCTTGGCAGGAATGGGTTCAATTGAAGTAGAAGCATTAACGTATATTCGGGGTCGTAGTATTCCAGAACAATTTATTATTATCGACGAAGCGCAAAATTTAACAAAGCACGAAGTAAAAACAATATTAACTCGTGTAGGGGAAAAAAGTAAAATTGTATTAATGGGCGACCCGCAGCAAATTGATCATCCGTATTTGGATGAATATAACAACGGATTAACGTATGTGGTAGAGAAATTTAAAGAACAGAGAATTAGTGGTCATGTTAAATTTGTAAAAGGAGAACGATCTAATCTAGCACAGTTAGCTGCGGATTTACTCTAGGTTTTCGTAAAGATGTGCAGCCTAATTTGTTTCGTTATATGATAAAAGGAAAGCCATTTGTGGCTTTCCTTTTTAGTGCTACTTATATAACTGTGAACTCTTTTATTTTTGTAATAGGATGTTCTACATTGCTTCCGTCACCGTAATAGAAATGGGCAGGACCGTCTTCCTTTAAAGGCTTTCCATCCTTTGAGAAACCCAAGATTGCTGCCTTGGCTTGCTCAATTGTAAGAGTTATTGTTTCTTTATCGGTTTTAAGTAAAACAGCGGTTGCATCAGTATGCAGAACTGCATTCGTTAAAAATGGTCGAAGAGGTATTCCGAATGTTCCTGTAATAATCTTTTGTTTTTCAAACTGAGAAATACTTTTATTTACCGGAGGATAAATAGCCCCTTCTGTAATTTCACGATCCCAGTGAGCGGATGCCGCCTTTTTATAGTCTTCTAACTCATCCTTTTCTTGTTTCTCTTCTTGGAAATATGTATTCAAGTCCACTTTTCGGTCATCAAAAATCCAAACACTAGGATCGAGTGTAATCATGTAATCTACTTTTCCGTTTATAAATAAAATATCGTCCATTTTGAGTCCCCTCCATTTGTTTTATATACCCACACTTCAGTATAATGAAGAAGAAGAGCGTTGTCACTCGAACTGATTGTTTAAAATATTTTTATTGCAATTTACAAAGACTGTCTTTAATATTAAAAGATAGGATGGATAGTTGGACGGAAACGGAGGGAATCGATTTGACGTCTGAGATAGTGATGGATCATCAGGAAAAGGCTCTTGCCCTTCTTAAAGCTGATGCAAGTAAGATTTTAAAATTAATTAAAGTTCAAATGGATCATTTAACTATGCCACAATGCCCATTGTATGAAGAAGTGCTGGACACGCAAATGTTTGGTTTGTCTCGTGAAGTTGATTTTGCTGTTCGACTCGGATTAATTGAAGAACCAAATGGCAAGGAGATTCTCGATGAACTAGAACGTGAATTATCTGCCTTGCATGATGCGTACACGAAAAAACAATAACGGGTTCAAATAGAGGGCTCAAACTTCTTACGGTTTGAGCCTTTTTATGCGTATCATTTTCTTTTCTTATCTTACCAGCAGGAAGTATTGTAAGCTAAATGGAATATAACAACAACTACATTTAAGAGGAAGAGGATTATCTATGAAAAAAGCATGGAAGTCATTGGATTATTCATTAATGCTTCCACTTATTATTCTATGTGCCATTGGAGCAATCATGGTGTATAGTGCAAGCTCAATACTAGTTATGACTCAGTATAGTAAGCAGCAATTTGCAATTAATCATTTCTTTTTCCTACAGTTACGTTCGATGGCAATTGGATTTTTTGCACTCATTGCTATGTATGTCGTGCCCATTTCTGTTTGGAAAAAAAGAGCATTTTCTTGGTTCCTAATGAGTATAACGATTGCCCTCCTGATCTTAGTACTTTGGAAGGGGGTTGTTGTTAACAATGCGCAATCCTGGATATTCGGAATGCAGCCTGCTGAATTTGCTAAATTAACTGTTATATTAGTTCTAGCAAGGTTTTTTGCACGAAAATATGATACGAATCATTCCATTGTTCGTGGAGTAGGCGGAATAGGCCTATTTCTTATTCTTGTATTATTTCTGATATATAAGCAGCCAGATTTAGGAATGGTTTTACTTATTTTAAGTGTGATCTTATCTATTGCACTATGCTCAGGTATTCGTTTCTCAATACTTATTAAACGAGTTGCTATCACATCCGTTATATGGCTACCATTATTGTATTTTGTCATTACTCAAAAATTGTCTAAAGTGCAGATGGCCCGAATTGAGACAGTTTTAAATCCATTTGCTGATCCACAAAAAAACGGTTTTCAACTCATTCAATCTTTAGTTGCTATCTATTCGGGTGGCTTTTCAGGAGTAGGACTTGGAAACAGTATTCAAAAAACAGGTTATTTGCCGGAACCACATACTGATTTTATCATGGCAGTTATTTCTGAAGAACTTGGTTTTTTTGGTGTTGCAGTAATCTTGATCGCCTTAGCTACGATCGTACTCCGTGCATTCCTGTTAGCTAGAAAATGTCGAGATCCATTTTCTACACTGGTTGCCATAGGGGTAGGGAGTATGATTGGATTTCAGGTAATAGTAAATATTGGTGGGATTACTGGGCTGCTTCCCCTAACTGGGGTACCAGTACCCTTTATAAGCTACGGTGGAAGTTCCTTGCTCGTTAATATGGCAGCTGTAGGGCTTCTGCTTAATGTATCTGCAAGAATTAAGGAAGAGCAAGTAGCAGCCTCCCAAAAGCCTCAATTAAGCGTTGTGAAATGAAAAATAAGCAAACGGAATGAAGTAAACTCCGTTTGCTTATTTTTTTTTTGGTGATAATGAATAATAGCCTAATAAATAAAAGAGGACTAGTTTTAAAATAAGCTAAAGATCTCCTTTTACTTTCGTCTATTGCATCGTGCTGTTTAATTTGAATAAGGTAGGTAATATTGAAGAGAAAATTAGTAGGTTTTCAAATGAATAGTATGTTACATTTATATTAATGTGTTATACAAAATGATTGTTGCCTTTTTAGAGTGTGTGCTATACTACATTTGTGTAACAGATAATACAGAATGCTTATCATTTTCAGAAAAATGAGGTATTATTACAGGAACCCTATCATTTTCAAAAAAATGAGTAAGGATTACTAAAAATCTTTCATTTTCAGAATGACAAGGTAGTTTTAACACAAAAATATGTCCGCGCAATGGAAGTAGAGGGGGATTATGATGAACAGGCTGCAACGCATTCAAAAGGTTTTAGTGGCAAATCGCGGCGAAATTGCAATCCGTGTATTTCGTGCTTGTACAGAATTAGGATTAGGTACAGTAGCGATTTATTCAAAGGAAGATTCAGGTTCGTACCATCGCTATAAGGCAGATGAAGCGTACATAGTTGGCGAGGGTAAAAAACCGATTGATGCCTATCTCGATATTGAAGGAATCATTGAAATTGCGAAAAGCAACAATGTTGATGCAATCCATCCAGGTTATGGCTTTTTATCAGAAAATATTAATTTTGCGAAACGCTGCGAAGAAGAAGGAATTATCTTTATCGGGCCGAAAAGTGAACATTTAAATATGTTCGGGGATAAAGTAAAAGCAAGAACCGAAGCCTTGCGTGCTGGCATACCTGTTATACCAGGTAGTGATGGACCAGTTAATAGTTTTGAAGAGGTAGAATTGTTTGGAAGTAATTATGGTTATCCCATTATCATTAAAGCTGCACTTGGAGGCGGCGGAAGAGGTATGCGGATTGTACGTAGTGAGTCCGGTGTAAAGGAAGCCTATGACCGAGCAAAATCAGAGGCGCTTGCTGCTTTTGGTAGTGATGAAGTATATGTTGAAAAATTTGTAGAACTTCCGAAACATATCGAAGTGCAAATTCTTGCCGATGAGCAAGGGAATACGGTTCATTTATATGAACGAGATTGTTCTGTGCAACGTCGTCATCAGAAGGTTGTAGAAGTCGCTCCGAGCATATCGCTTGATAAAGAACTACGTAACCGTATTTGCGCAGCAGCTGTTCATCTATGCAAAAGCGTAAACTATTTAAATGCTGGTACAGTTGAATTTCTTGTGAAAGATGATCAATTTTACTTTATAGAAGTAAATCCACGTGTACAAGTTGAACATACAATTACAGAAATGATAACAGGTGTTGATATCGTTCAGTCACAACTACTAATTGCAGAGGGGTACTCCTTATTTGATGATAAAGTGGCTATTCCGAAGCAAGAGGACATTGTAACGCACGGATATGCAATTCAATCTCGTGTGACGACTGAAGATCCTCTTAATAATTTTATGCCGGATACTGGGAAAATTATGGCCTATCGTTCCAGTGGTGGATTTGGCGTTCGATTAGATACAGGTAACAGCTTTCAAGGAGCCGTTATTACACCGTATTATGATTCATTGCTCGTAAAAGTAACTACGTGGGCATTGACGTTTGAACAAGCTGCATCAAAAATGGTTCGTAATTTAAAGGAATTTCGTATTCGCGGTATCAAAACTAATATTCCGTTTTTGGAAAATGTGGTGAAACACCCTGCCTTTTTATCGGGTGAGTATGATACTTCCTTCATTGATTCAACGCCGGAACTGTTTGTTTTTCCAAAGCGGAAAGACCGTGGTACGAAAATGCTTTCTTATATAGGTTCTATTACTGTAAATGGGTTTCCAGGAATAGGGAAAATAGAAAAACCAATCTATTCTGAACCTCGTATTCCGGTTATAAAAGAAACCGATTCAATTCCATCCGGAACGAAGCAAATTCTAGATGAACGCGGTGCAGATGGTTTAGTGAACTGGGTGAAGGAGCAGAAACAAGTATTGCTCACGGATACTACGTTTCGGGATGCTCATCAATCTCTTCTTGCCACGCGTGTACGTACAAAAGATTTAAATCAGATTGCAAAACCAACGGCTCATTTACTTCCTAATTTATTTTCTGTTGAGATGTGGGGCGGTGCTACATTTGATGTGTCATATCGTTTCTTGAAGGAAGATCCATGGGAACGTTTGTTGCAATTACGAGAACGTATGCCAAATGTTTTATTTCAAATGCTCTTACGTGCTTCGAATGCTGTTGGCTATAAAAATTATCCAGACAATGTCATTCAGAAATTTGTTCAAAGCTCAGCGCAAGCGGGAATAGATGTATTTCGTATTTTTGATAGTTTAAACTGGGTAGAAGGTATGCGCGTTGCAATTGATGCAGTACGAGAAAGTGGAAAGCTTGCAGAAGCAGCAATTTGTTATACGGGGGATATTCATGACTTCTCTAGAACAAAATATGATTTAGCTTACTATCGAAACTTAGCAAAAGAACTAGAAGCAGCTGGTGCACATATACTAGCAATTAAAGATATGGCGGGTCTACTCAAACCAAATGCAGCTTATGACCTTATTTCAGCATTAAAAGATACTGTGTCGATTCCTATTCATTTGCATACACATGATACGAGTGGTAATGGCATTTATACATTAACGAAAGCAATTGAAGCGGGCGTGGATATAGTTGACGTCGCTGTAACTTCTATGGCTGGTCATACATCTCAACCTAGTGCTAGCACGTTATACTATGCTCTAGAAGGAAATGAACGTCGTGCTAATGTTGATATACATGCTTTAGAGCAGCTTTCTCATTACTGGGAAGATATTAGAAAATATTATTCGCATTTTGAAAGTGGTATGAATGCACCGCACACTGAGGTTTATATGCATGAAATGCCTGGTGGCCAATATAGTAATCTTCAGCAGCAAGCAAAAGCAGTGGGATTAGGTGACCGTTTTGATGAAGTAAAGATTATGTATCGACGTGTAAATGATATGTTTGGCGATATTGTAAAGGTAACGCCATCGTCTAAAGTAGTTGGTGACATGGCTTTATTTATGGTACAAAATGATTTAACAGAAGATGATATTTATGAACGCGGTGAGACATTGGATTTTCCGGATTCAGTTGTGGAATTATTTGAAGGCTATCTCGGACAACCGTACGGTGGTTTTCCAAAGGAATTGCAGCGTATTATATTAAAAGGGAAAAATCCGATTACAGTTCGGCCAGGAGTACTATTACCTCCAGCTGATTTTAAAGAAATTCGTGAAACACTATATCATAAATTAGATCGTCCAGTGACGATGTTTGATATGATTTCTTATGCCTTATATCCAAAGGTATTTTTAGATTATGAAAGAATCCATGAAAAGTTTGCGAATGTCTCTGTCTTGGATACACTTACCTTCATTCATGGTATGCGTCTGGGAGAAGAAATTGAAGTAGAAATTGAACGCGGAAAGACACTAATTGTTAAGTTATTATCGATTGGTGAATCACAGCCTAATGGTACTCGTGTTCTATACTTTGAATTAAATGGACAACCACGTGAAGTAATTGTGAAAGATGAGAGTGTTAAAATAACAGCGCTTAGCCGAGCAAAAGGAAATCGTGAAAATCCAAATCATATTAACGCAACTATGCCAGGAACGATTATTAAAGTTCTTGTGAAACAAGGGGATCAAGTGAAACGCGGGGATACGCTTGCTATTACAGAAGCAATGAAAATGGAAACAACCGTCCAAGCACCTTTTACTGGGTTTGTAAAAGAACTCTATGTGAAAGATGGGGATGCTATTCAAACAGGAGATTTATTGCTTGAATTGGATAAATAAAGAAGAGACGGAATAGGTACTAGGTTTAATGACAGAAGCAGCGCGGTAAGCCGCGCTGCTTCTGTCTGTTCTTATTAAGATTTACTTCTCGTTGCTAGCAAACATAAATAACATAATACAGCAAACAAACAAGCAATTACTAAATTGTGAAGTAATGTAATGACTAGCGCTCCGTTTGAATAAATAATAAGTATACCCAATAGTGCTTGTAAACTTACAAGAATGAAAGCAGTACTCCATCCAAGGTAAATAATGCGTTGTTGCTTGTATTCACGAATAGAAAGAAGTAAAGCATAAAAAATCCAAATGAAAATTAATAATGCCGCAAATCTATGTCCCATTTGTACCCATTCTTGCATTTGGGTAGGGAAAGGACTTGCATTACTGCAAAATGGGAAATTTGGGCAAGCTAATGTCGCACGCTCGTGACGGACTAAGGCACCTGTATAAACAACTATGTAGCTATATATGGTGACGAAATAAATATGAAACTTTATTTTTTTATCCAGCACAAGTGAATGGGCATCAAATTTTTTGTCTACTTCAAAAATAAGTAAAGTTAATAACACAACAGATGCAAAAGAAATTAAAGAAATCCCGAAATGGAGTGCAAGTACCATTGCTGATTGGCCCCAAACAACTGCTGCCGCACCTAATAGAGCTTGCGCAATGAGAAACAGAAACGAAAGAATAGCTAATGGTTTTGTTTCTCGAACATGTCCAATCATGGTCCAAGACAAAATGCATAGTAAAAGCACTAAAATACTTGCTGAGCCAGACACAATCCTATGACTTAGTTCTATAACGGTGTCCATTGTTAAAGGGGTAGGGATAATTTGACCATTACATAGTGGCCAAGATCGTCCACATCCAAGACCAGATCCTGTTTTTGTTACTAATGACCCTCCCACTAACACAAGTAGAAGATCCAAGCTCGTAATAACGGCTAAAATTTTTAAAAATCGTCGCACTCGTACACCTACTTTCCTTGCGTAATACAACATATCATTAAATAATAAAGCTTATTCAATAGAAAAAAATTCTTACAAAGCCTATAATATATAAAAATTTATAAAATAGCAAAGAAGAATATAAATGTAAAAAGTATATTGAAATGTACGATAAATCGACTAAAAAGGAGAATAGAAAAGAAAATTACTCTTTTTTATGCTATTCATAGTAAATACGTGATAAATTTGACCAAATGGTTTAATATTAATAGTGAATTTAAGATATAATTATAGAGGGATGGGAAATGTTGTTTTGAATGGACACAAAATGTTCAACTTTCATTCACATTTCATTCAAGAAATATGATTTAATATAATCTAGTGAGAACTAGTTATATGAAATTAGAAAACAACATAATCACTGTAATTATATTTTATAAAAAAAGAAACAGGGAAAGCGTTTACAAATATAGAAACATTATGAAGGGGGCTCATAACATGGAGCAAGTATCGAGTCAACTGCACGAGCAGTCAACAAATGCTATGCCCCAAACGACATTAAAGCAGGATTTGTTTGCTTTAATGAAGATGGGAATCGTAAATTCTAATTCTTTAACAACATTTACAGGATTTTGGTTAGCACTGCATTTTAATGGGTTAAGTTTTAGTGATAACTGGGGAAAAATGATTTTTACTATGCTAGGATCTGCTTTAATTATTGCAGGTTCTTGTACGTTGAATAATTATATTGATCGAGATATTGATCCACTTATGGAACGTACGAAAAATCGTCCGACTGTAACGGGAAAATTTAAAGGTAGCTTCGTGATTTCATTTGGATCTATTTTGTTGCTACTAGGCTTTACATCTTTATTATTGGCAACACCTATGGCAGCACTTATAGGTTTTATAGGAACATTTACGTACGTTGTTTTGTATTCACTTTGGACGAAGCGTACGTACACACTTAATACAGTGATTGGTAGTGTATCTGGAGCAGTTCCGCCATTAATTGGATGGGCGGCTGTAGATTCTAACTTAGGCTATATGGCTTGGATGCTGTTTTTACTTATGTTTATTTGGCAAATCCCTCACTTTTTAGCACTGGCTATGAAGCGAGTAGAAGAATATCGTAAGGCTGGTATTCCAATGTTACCAGTTGTACATGGTTTTGAAATGACAAAACGTCAAATTATTATATGGATTACTTGTTTGTTACCACTTCCTTTTTATATGCATGAACTAGGAACTGTATTTATGATAATTGGAACCGTTCTAAATGTCGGTTGGCTTGCACTCGGTATCTACGGGTTCCGTATGAAAGATGATATTAAGTGGTCGATTCAAATGTTTGTGTACTCATTAAATTATTTAACGATCCTATTTATTAGTATGCTAGTCGTTACCCTCTTTTAACATTTACTGTTCACACCTTGCTTAACTTTCTACTTTATTGAAGTTCAGCACCTTTCAGTAGGGAATGATAGATCCCTATTGAAAGGTGTTGAACTTAACTCATTTTTAATGAGTTAGAAAAGTAAAAATTTATTTTAAAAGGTGGGGTTGCCTGGATGAAGAAACAGTTACGGCTGCTTTCGTTCATTTCCGTTTTGACTTTACTGCTAAGTGCATGTGGTAAAGACTTTCAATCTACGTTATTACCAAAAGGTGAAGCTGCAAAAATGCAGTATGACTTATTGCTTTTATCAAGTGTAATTATGGTAGGAGTTGTTCTTGTAGTTACTACCATTTTTATTTATGTACTTATTCGTTTTCGTCGAAAAAAAGGTGCAGAACATGTTATACCTAAGCAAGTGGAAGGTAATAATAAATTAGAATTAATCTGGACCATCCTACCTATTCTCCTCCTTATTGTTTTAGCCATCCCAACCGTTACATATACGTTCAAGCTTGCTGATGTGAGACCAGCAGAATTAAAACAACCAAATGCGGATACGCTTATCATTGATGTTACAGCTAGACTCTACTGGTGGGAATTCGCATATACATCTGATAAAATCATAACCTCGCAAGATTTAGTCATTCCTACAGGAAAAAAAGTGTACTTAAATTTAAAAGGCGCTGACATCAAACACTCCTTCTGGGTTCCATCTCTCGCAGGAAAAATGGATAATAATCCCGATAATACAAATAAAATGTGGATACAAGCAGACCAAGCCGGAACCTACAATGGGTTTTGCACAGAATTTTGTGGTCCGTCCCATGCACTTATGCAATTTAAAGTGAAAGCAGTAGATGAAAGCGAATTTAAAAATTGGCTTGCAACTATGAAACAGCAAGATGGGAAGAAACAGCCACAAACAGCCTTAGCAGAGGAGGGACAACAGATTTTTCAAAAAAGCTGTGCGTCTTGTCATGCTGTGGATGCAAATGATAATAGACCTCCAGCAGCACGTTTAGCTCCTAATCTCGCAAACTTTGGAGATCGAGATATGGTAGCTGGTGTTTTGGACAATAATGCTGAAAATATTAAAGACTGGCTAAAGGACCCTGCTAAGGTAAAACCGGGAAATGCGATGGCTGGTAAATATGGAACATTGAATGACCAACAAGTAGATGCCTTAACAGCCTATTTACAGAGCTTAAAAGTGAAATGATAGGTGATATGAGCAAAGGGGGCAAAAAGGTGAGTGTAACTGCAAAGAAACCAAATGTTCTATGGGATTACATGACAACGGTAGACCATAAAAAAATTGCTGTTCTTTACTTACTTGCTGGCGGGTTTTTCTTTCTTGTTGGCGGCATGGAAGCCGCGATGATTCGTTATCAATTATTATTCCCAAACAATACATTTCTCGTTGGAGATGCCTATGATCAAATGTTGACCATGCATGGAACGACGATGATTTTTTTAGCAGCAATGCCGCTATTGTTTGCGATGATGAATGCGGTAGTTCCGCTTCAAATTGGTGCTCGTGACGTTGCCTTTCCTTTTTTAAATGCATTAGGGTTTTGGCTCTTCTTTTTTGGGGGATTATTTCTAAATGCAAGCTGGTTTTTAGGAGGGGCTCCGAATGCTGGATGGACCGCATATGCTTCCTTAGTATTATCTGCTAAAAATCATGGTGTAGATTTTTATATATTAGGTTTACAAATATCCGGAATTGGATCGCTCATTGCGGGCATTAATTTTCTCGTCACGATTATCAATATGCGAGCTCCTGGAATGACGTATATGCGTATGCCATTATTTACATGGACCACATTTGTTGCATCAGCGCTTATTTTATTTGCCTTTCCTCCTCTAACCGTAGGATTAGCCTTACTAATGCTCGATCGTCTCTTCGGTACAGCCTTCTTTATTCCTGCTCTTGGTGGCAACACAATTATATGGGAGCATTTGTTTTGGATTTTTGGTCATCCAGAAGTATATATTCTTATACTTCCTGCATTCGGTATATTTTCTGAAGTATTTGCGACTTTTTCAAAGAAACGATTGTTCGGTTATTCTACAATGGTGTTTGCGACTATTTTAATAGGATTTTTAGGATTTATGGTGTGGGTTCATCATATGTTTACAACGGGGCTTGGACCGGTTGCAAATGCAATTTTTTCTATCGCTACGATGGCTATTGCTGTTCCAACAGGAATTAAAATCTTTAATTGGCTATTTACGATGTGGGGTGGATCTCTTACCTTTACCGTTCCAATGCTGTATGCGGTTGCCTTTATTCCCTCTTTTGTTATGGGGGGAGTAACAGGGATTATGCTTGCTTCGGCTCCGGCAGATTACCAATTTCATGATACCTATTTTGTAGTTGCGCATTTTCATTATGTGATTGTAGGGGGTGTGGTATTTGGAATTTTAGCCGGGGTCCATTATTGGTGGCCACTGATGTTTGGAAAAATGCTAAGTGAGCGCCTAGGTAAAATTACGTTTTGGCTATTTTTCACAGGGTTTCATCTTACTTTTTTTATTCAACATTTTTTAGGGCTAATTGGGATGCCAAGACGTTACTTTACCTATTTACCTGGTCAAGGATTAGAAACAGGGAATTTTATTAGTACCATCGGCGCAGCTTTTATGGGAGTAGGTACACTGATTCTCGTAGTTAATATTGTACAAACAACTGTTTCTCGAAAACAAGTAACTCAGGATGTATGGAAAGATGGACGTACATTGGAATGGGCTTTACCTGTACCAACGCCGCATTATAATTTTAAACAGCTTCCATTCGTACGTGGGTTAGATGCATTATGGATTGAAAAAATGGAGGGGCGTAATGAACTTACTCCTGCAGAGCCAATTGGTGATATTCATATGCCTAACTCGTCGATTCTTCCATTTTTCATTTCATTTGGATTGTTTGTAGCTGCATTTGGGGCTCTCTATATGCAAGGAGGTAGCAACTTTCCTTATGTATTTGTAGCATTTAGCGGTTTAGCCATAACGTTTGGCAGTATGTTGCTTCGCTCGATCCGAGATGATTTTGGTTATCATATTCCGAAAAAAGAATTGGAGAAGCAGGAGGAGGGGATTGGGTGATGAACGTGGAGGGAAAATTGACAGCGCAAACCTTTCCAGCTGAGCCTGAAAAGGCAACTTTGGAAGGAAAAAATAAATTTTTAGGTTTTTGGCTATTTTTAGGAGGAGAGACGGTTTTATTTGCCGCTCTTTTCTCCACCTTTCTAGCCCTTAGACATGCAACAAACGGTGGACCGGCTTCGAAGGAGATATTTGAACTACCGCTTGTTTTTGCGGCAACGATGTTGCTTCTTACGAGCAGCCTAACAAGTGTATATGCGATTTACCATATGAGAAACTTTCAATTTGTTAGCATGCAGATCTGGTTCGTGATTACTCTTCTTCTTGGCGGTGGTTTCTTAAGTCTTGAAATATATGAATTCAATCATTATGTCCATTCTTTTTCCTTTACGATGAAGAGTAGTGCATTTGGTTCAGCCTTCTACACACTAGTCGGCACGCATGGCTTACATGTGTTAGTTGGTCTTCTTTGGATTACAACATTAGTGCTTCGAAATGCAAGGCGGGGTTTAACCTTGTATAATGCCCCGAAGTATTATATAGCTTCATTATATTGGCATTTTATTGATGTAGTTTGGGTATTTATTTTCACCGTTGTATATTTAATGGGATTGGTGGGATAAATGAACATGGTAAATGAATCAAATAAAAGTCAAACGAACACAAATGGGTATCGTAAGAAAAGAAAGAAAGAGGAGTTGAAACGTGTTAGTATAACGTTTATCCTCATGCTATTTTTAACGATTGCCTCCTTCTTTGCAATAGCCTACCCGTCCTTATTTCCTACATTATTTTCAGTTCCATTCATTCTTCTACTTGCTATCGTGCAAGTCTTATTTCAACTTTATTTTTTCATGCATATGAGTCATAGAGGACATCAGATGGCGTCTCTGTTTTTGTATTCAGGCTTGTTTGTTGGCTTACTTACTGTATTGGCTTTTGTTACAATTATTTGGATATAGTCATGCGACGGCCCATATAAAGTCTAAGTGATGGGCCGTTTTGAATAGCTTCTTTTAATAGTTGCAGATTGCTTTATCAATCATAAAACAAATGATGGTAAAGGAGAGTGAGTGAATGAAAGAAATTGCTATTTTTGGATTTCAGGCGTTATGGAGTCCACTATTTGGTATTTTTCTACTGGGTATTTTAGTATTGTATTATATTATAATGGGGCCAATGCGAAGTAGATTTGTAGAGAGCGAGCGTGTCAGTTCCGTGCAGAAGTTTTCCTTTACAATTGGAATTCTTCTATTGTACGTGGCTTTAGGCAGCCCGGTAGATGTGATTGGTCATATTCTATTTAGTGTTCACATGCTAGAAATGGCAGTTACGTTGCTAATTGTACCACCTCTTTTGCTGTTAGGTTTACCAATTTGGTTGTTACAAATAGTTGTTTCACATAAGATTCCAGCTAGTCTACTAAGACGTATGAATCCACTAGTATCTCTTTTTTTATTTAATGGCCTTTTTTCCATTTATCACGTACCGTTTCTATTTGATATGATAAAGCAAAGTCAATTGCTACATAGTCTCTCATTGTGCATATTATTTTTTACTTCTCTTATGATGTGGTGGCCAATATTAAATCCACTTCCGGCATACCAGCTACTTAGTGATTTAAAAAAAATTGCATATATGTTTGCAAATGGTATTTTATTAACCCCGGCATGCGCACTTATCATTTTTGCAAGTGGTCCCTTATATGCAACCTATGCTCTGCCGCAAGCTTGGATGCAAGCGATGGATCTATGCGTTCCATTTGAAACATTATCGACCCTCGGTATCTCTGGAC
>NZ_JBXKMX010000266.1:0-6308 GCF_056992975.1 Ectobacillus sp.
TATTGATTACGAAACGATGGGAGAATCATGTTGTATGTCCAATCATTATTTTTTTGCTATTCCTATACCATCGAATATTAAAGAACAACTGTTTCAATGGCGATTGCAATATGAGCGGCAACTTTCCTTTCGAACGTGGATACATAAAGATGATTATCATATAACGCTTGCTTTTTTGGGAGAAGCAACTACAGACTTATCTGCTTTTCAACTGAAGAACGTTCCTGTATCCCGTTTTTCTCTAGGGATAGAAGGCTTATATACATTTGGAATGGAACATCGTCCGCGTATATTGTGGGCGGGAGTTGAGCATTCATCAGAGATTATTACTTTGCAAGCCTATGTACAAGATGTGTGTGAAAAGCTCGGATACCAGTTAGATAAACGACCCTTTCAACCACATATAACACTTGCTAAACGTTGGATACATGCACTACCTTTTGAGAATAAGATGCCGATTAATCCCTTAAAATTTACGGTGGATCATTTCTCTTTATTTGTTACTCACATGGAAGAAACGCCAAAGTATGAAGAATTAGCTACATTTCCTCTTTTATAGAAATCATGAGATAATGAAAACGTTTACGAATAAAGAGAATATAATGTAGTATAAAAAGCTTAAATAACCGATGTTTTGCTTATTTGAGTTAGAGGATGGTGAACACAGCAATGATTAAAGTCGATAACGTATTTGAAGCATATTTAGATCGGATGGACTTTATTACTATTTTGCTGCCGAAATCGTATGGTGCTTCAAGTTCTTTTCGTCTCAAACACCATAAATTAGAATGGAATCTTATCATACAAAATATTATTGAATTCCCAGAATTCACAAAATATGAATGCAAAATAGAAACGCCTTTAGAAATTGGAGAGACGTATGTTGTTGTGGATGAACGCAATAATGAAATCGAGTTGCACATTGGAGCTGTTATCCGAACTGAACAATTTGATGACATCTATTTTTATGACGGAAATGATTTAGGTGTTACATTTTCACCAGACAAAACCGTATGTAAAGTGTGGGCTCCTACTGCTACAAAAGCAAAAGTACGTTTTTATGATTTAAGTGGTTTTAGAGAGTATGAAATGGTTCGAGAGCGTAATGGAGTTTGGACCGGGGAGATTGCTGGAAATTGCGAGGGAACGTATTATACGATTTGTGTGTATATTAATCATAAGTGGCGAGAAGCAATTGATCCGTATGCGAAGGCTGTATCAAGTAATGGAATCTACGGAATTATTATTGATATAGAAAAAACGAGAGGGCAGGAAAATGAAATTATTTTGCCTCCATGTCCATTAACGGATGCAATTATATATGAAGCACATATACGTGATTTTACTATTCACCCTGACAGCGGAATTGTTCATAAAGGAAAGTACAAAGGTCTTACGGAAGAAAGAACGAAGGGGCCTGAAGGAACAAGTACAGGGTTAAGTTATTTAAAGGAGCTGGGTATTACTCATCTTGAATTATTACCATTTAATGATTTTGCTGGGGTGGATGAGTTATTACCACAATTAAGTTACAATTGGGGTTATAATCCGTTGCATTATAATGTACCAGAAGGAAGCTATGCAAGCGACCCAGAAAATCCCTATGCACGGATATTAGAAGTAAAACGGATGATCCGTAACCTTCATAAACATGGAATTCGTGTGATTATGGATGTGGTCTATAATCATGTTTACATTCGGGAAACATCTTCCTTCGAAATGCTTGTCCCAGGATATTATTTCAGACATAATCATGATGGAATGCCTTCAGATGGGACAGGAGTTGGAAATGATATTGCTTCTGAGAGAAAAATGGTTCGTAAATTTATTAAAGATTCTGTATTGTACTGGTTAAAGGAATATAATGTTGACGGATTCCGATTTGATTTAATGGGAATTTTAGATATAGATACAATGAATGAAATTCGTCATGAAATTGACCGTATCAAACAAAATGTTATCCTTCTTGGTGAAGGATGGGATATGGATACGCCGTTAGCATTAGATAAGAAGGCGACACTTCGTAATGCTGCAAAGATGCCTAATATTGCGCAGTTTAATGATGCATTTCGAGATACGGTGAAAGGGAGCACATTCAATAGCTATGATCGTGGTTATGCACTAGGAAATGGAGATCATATCGAGCATATGAAAATGTTTATTGCAGGGAGTATTCCTATGCAGTTAGACAAAAACAGTCCATTTCTGGAGCCTTATCAAACCATTAATTATGTAGAATCACATGATAATGCCACTATGTGGGATAAATTGATAAGTAGTAATAGCGACGAAGATGAGCATATTCGAAAGAGACGGCACCGCTTAGCAACTACCATAACACTTCTTTCACAAGGAATTCCTTTCTTACATGCTGGTCAGGAATTCTTCCGAACGAAGAAAGGGGTAGAAAATAGCTATAATTCACCTGACTATATTAATCAAATTGATTGGGAACGTAAGGAACTGAATTTACATCATGTAGAATATATTAAAGGAATCATTGCTATTCGTAAAATGCATGGTGCTTTTCGGTTAACGTCGACTGATTTAGTACGAAGGCATTTACGGTTTCTTCCGGCTCCTGATTCAGTAATCATGTATGAATTATCAAATGTGAAAAAATATGGATCATGGGAACATATTTTAGTTATATTTAACAACACAATTTATAAAAAAGAAATTATACTTCCTGACAGCGGAGAATGGTCGGTACTTGCTGATAATGTGGCAGCATCTCCTGTTGAAATGTATAAAACACAAGGACCAGGAATAACAGTATTTCCGATTAGTTCATATATATTGACAAAAGGGTGACAATTCTTTACTTGACGATATGAAACGAATAAAGGTAGAATTGTCAGAGGTAGCTATTCTGGTATGAAAGCCAAAATAGCTCTCTTTTTTGTCAGGGAGTTAGATGATAATAACACGTTTCTATTATGGAAATGAATAGAGATACATGAGTATAGTGCTTTTCGCTAAATCTTCTTCTAAAGCAGTCTTATGGCTAAAAGTACTGTGGGCTGCTCTGTAGGGAAGAAGTAGTGCCAAGAGCTAATAATAAAAATCACCAAAAGGAATTGTTGATAGATAATGGAAACGGAATGGTTAGAACAATTACTAGGAAAAGAGTGGGATATAATTCCTGCTGGCGGTGCTACTGGTGAGGCATATTTTGCTGAACAAGGGGAACGAAAGCTATTTTTAAAACGAAATTCCTCCCCATTTCTAGCGGTCTTGTCAGCAGAAGGAATTGTTCCTAAGCTGCTATGGGCAAAGCGTATTACGAGTGGAGATGTTATTTCAGCTCAAGTATGTTTAAGAGGTCGAAAGCTTGAACCGGAAGACATGAAGAAGGAGAGAGTAGCTCTCCTTCTTAAGAAAATTCATATGTCAGATGCCTTGCTACATATGATTGAAAAACTTGGAAAAACACCGCTTAAAGCTAGTCAACTTTTGCAACAAGTACGTGATTCGTTGGATGAAGAAGTGAACCAAAAGGAGCCTGTTAGGCAGGCATTACAATATTTACAAGAATCACTAGAAGGAATACAGTGTGATCATGTATCGGTATGCCATTGTGATGTGAATCATAATAATTGGATGTTATCAGACGATGATCAACTGTATTTAATTGATTGGGACGGAGCAGTCATTGCAGATCCTGCTCTTGATATTGGTATGCTACTCCACTTCTACATTCCAAGGGAGGAATGGGAGGATTGGCTAAAAAACTATGGAATGGAGCTTACCGATTCTTTGCTCCGTCGCATGAAATGGTATGTGGTAGCCCAGTCCATCATTTCTCTCCAATGGTATACAAAGAAGAACAAGCAATATGAAATGGATTATTGGCTTACTTATTTAAAGCAGCAATTGTCATAATTGTTAGGACAAACTATCCATTCCAGAAATCCATTGTGAAAGTTGATCTTGATGATTAGAAATATGTTCTTGCAAATCAGAAGAATATTGTCCAGCTTGACTGTACTGGTATACGTCAGACAGTACATGCTTCGTTTCATCCGTAATATTATCATTCGTTAGCAACGACTTAATAAGACGTTCTAGTTGTTCACATTCTGAAACTGTACCACAGCAATCGCTTTGTTGGTTTTGTAAAATATCTTTTAAAATAAGTAATTGATGCTCGTGACTGATTGTCATGTTGCAATTCACACCCTTTGTACTCATATTTAACAGTAGTTTTTGTGAGTATCAATCATTTTATTCGTTACTGACTGTAGCATCGTGCTGTTGGTATTATTGGAAAGAGAGGAAGATGTTTCATATGCGCCTGAGATTTAAACCATACGCCAATGAAATGATAGAAAGTCATCCGCAGTTCGTTATTCTTAATCCAGAAGAACATAAAGGAAACTGGAAGGATGTATTTCCAAATCAGAATCCGATTCATGTGGAAGTAGGAACTGGACGAGGTCGTTTTATTTATGAAATGGCAAAAGCAAATCCGACAGTTAATTATATCGGGATTGAAAAATACTCAAGTGTTATTGTAGACGCGCTTGATAAATTAATTGAAGAAGAAGTGCCCAATCTGAAGCTTATTAACAAAGATGCAAAAGATATGACTGTCTTTTTTGAGAAGGGAGAAATTCAACGCTTGTATTTGAATTTTTCTGATCCTTGGCCCAAATCTCGTCATGAAAAGCGTCGCCTAACATATAAACAGTTTTTACACAATTATGAACAAGTTCTTATTCAAGGCGGAGAAATTCATTTTAAAACAGATAACCAAGGGTTATTTGAATATTCGTTATGTAGTTTTTCTCAATACGGAATGATGTTAACATATATAAGTTTGGATCTGCATAATAGTGAAGATACAAACAACATTATGACCGAATATGAAGAAAAATTTTCGAAAAAAGGGAATCGAATCTATAGAGTAGAAGCGAAATTTAAAAATGAGTCTGTGTAATAAACACAGGCTTTTTTTTTGTGGTACAATAAACTCTACTAATTATTTTCCATATTTATCAATAATTAGTAAGTAGGAGGAAAAAAGAACGTATAAATAGGGGAGTGGAGAGTATGGAGACGCTACAAGTGGGGGAAATACGAGTTACATGGTTACAAGGGGGCAATACACATCTGGATGGCGGAGCAATGTTTGGTGTTGTTCCGAAAGCACTTTGGTCTCGCAAATATGAGCCGAATGCTGAAAATCGAATTCTTTTGCGAACAGATCCACTGCTCATTCAGACTAGGGATAGTAATATGCTGATTGACTCTGGAATTGGCAATCAAAAATTAAATGAAAAAATGAAACGCAACCAAGGGGTAACAGAGGAATCACAAGTAGAACAAAGTTTAGCTTTGCTTGGATTATCTATGGATGATATTGATTATGTGTTAATGACACATCTTCATTTTGATCATGCATGTGGATTAACGAAATGGAATGGAACTAACTTTGTTCCTGCTTTTTCTAAGGCAAAGATTATTGTTTCAGAGACAGAATGGGAAGAAATGCAGCAGCCTAACATTCGATCACGTAATACGTATTGGAAAGAAAACTGGGAAAGTATTGTCCATCAAGTTAGTACGTTTAAAGAAAACGTGTATGTTACCGAAGCTATTTCAATGGTTCATACAGGAGGACATAGCGATGGACATGCCATTGTTATCATAAAGGATCATAATGAGACAATGATTCATATGGCTGATATTTTACCAACACATGCTCATCAAAACCCTCTTTGGGTAATGGCTTATGATGATTATCCGATGACAAGCATCTATCAAAAACAAGATTGGATTAAATTTGGAATAAAGGAACAGGCGTGGTTTACATTTTATCATGATGCCTATATGCGTGCAGTTAAATGGGATGACGAGGGTAATGTCATAGAAAGTCTTCCTATTCAAACAAACAACCCCCTCTTACGATAAGGGGGGTTGTTCTTAAGAGGAAATTAACTTTCTGTGACGTCTAAGATTGTTCCTGTGTTGGCATCAAGTAGAAATTCATAGCGACTTTGTTTGTCTCGTGTAACAGTTGTTACACCGCCTCTGTATACATCATAAGCTATATCGTATTTTTCCCACACTTCCGGAACCATGTGGATCCAAGAACCTGTAATTTCACCTTTTTCCAAAAATACTTTTTTTGCCATTTTTAAAGCTTTATCAGCAGAAATATGGCCATTCTGCTGAAGCTGATTTGCCACAAAATATCCGGCAGTAAAGCCTAAACCTACGCCGAGGAGTATGTTTTTCCAATTCATCATTTTCACCTCAAATTGTGCAAATTTCGCTAACAGTACAAGTATAATCGAATTGAC
>NZ_JBXKMX010000267.1:0-3156 GCF_056992975.1 Ectobacillus sp.
GGATATCGTGTTTACGGTGTAGACATTTCTACCCAAATGATCGAATATGCAGATACTCGTACTCACCAGACCGAACTTTCATTTACACAAGCAGACATAGCAGCGCTGCCCTATGAAACCGAAACATTTGATGCAGTTGTTGCTATTAACTCACTGGAATGGGTAGAACGCCCGTTAGTTGTTCTACGTGAACTAAAGCGTGTCCTGAAACCGGAAGGATATATATGTGTGGCTATATTAGGTCCTACCGCTGCTCCGCGTGTAAATAGTTATCGTAGGTTATATGGGGAAAATGTCGTATGTAATACAATGATGCCATGGGAATTTGAAATGTTAGCAAAGGAAAATGGATTTTCGATTGTAGATGGGAAAGGTGTATATAAACGTGATGTGGATCAAGAGCTAATTGAGGATTTACCACATACACTTAAACAGGCGCTGTCATTTATGTGGATTACGATGTTAAAATATAATAAGGAGCATTAAAAAGGTAAATTGTGAAAGAAGACCAGTGGATCGTCCACTGGTCTTCTTCTAGTTCAATCTATTTTCTATTACTCGTGGCAATCGTGGGAAAATCCAGCAGGAGCAACTGCGTTTACTTTGTTAGCTGCAATGCGAACGAGACCCGGAAAACCGTTGAAATTTGATAGAAGTACGTTGCCATTTTGGAATCCTTCAAAAATGCCGCGTGCAGGACGACGAGCGTCATATTGCAACACTACTGGAGTTCCAGGACTGAGAGTACGTAAGAAGCGAGCGATACTGTTGTCATTGTTATAATTAGTGTTTGTGTTGTCGTAATTATTTCCATAACCGCAGCCGCCATTAAAACCATAACTCATTGTTCTTCACCCCCTTATCTACTGATATCCTATGCTTGTCTAGAAGAATCGGTGTACATAGCAACTGCGGATTTTTTATAAAAACTAGATTGGGAGGGTAACTTATTAAAAGACGAAAAGGGGGGATTTATACGAGGAAGCATAGCGTATGCATGTTGTATGTAATTATGAAAAATAACGAATATTTTACGAACAATAGATGATAATGTTCATTTTTTATCGGATGAAATGTGCGTATTTTCCTGAAAACTGATACAATAGACCGTAGAAAACAAGAGGAGTGAAGCTTGATGACAACCGTTTCTTCAGTGAAATCTGATATTGAAATTGCACAAGAAGCAAAAATGAAAGGCATATATGAAATAGCAGAACAATTAGATATAAAGGAAGAAGAAATAGAACCATATGGACACTATAAAGCGAAATTATCGCTTACTATATTAAAACGTCTGGAACAAAAGCCAGATGGGAAAGTTATTCTTGTAACAGCTATAAACCCAACCGCTGCGGGAGAAGGAAAATCAACGGTAACAGTAGGACTTGGGCAAGCGATGCATCATATTGGTAAAAAAGCAGTTATTGCACTTCGGGAACCTTCTCTAGGTCCGACGATGGGGATTAAGGGCGGAGCAGCAGGAGGTGGCTATTCACAAGTTGTTCCTATGGAGGATATTAATTTACACTTCACAGGTGATCTTCATGCCATTACTACTGCAAATAATGCGTTAGCTGCGTTGCTAGATAATCATATTCAACAAGGAAATGAACTTGAAATTGACACACGAAAAATTGTATGGAAACGTTGTGTAGATTTAAACGACCGTGCTCTTCGTAACGTAATCATCGGTCTTGGTGGACCAATGCAAGGAGTTCCACGTGAAGAAAGCTTTGACATTACAGTCGCTTCCGAAATTATGGCTGTTTTTTGCTTAGCAAAGGATCTTCATGATTTAAAGGACCGACTATCACATATTGTGGTAGCTTATAACAAACACAATGAGCCTGTTACAGTAAAAGATCTTGCTGTAGAAGGGGCACTAGCTTTACTATTAAAGGATGCAATTAAGCCAAATCTCGTGCAAACGTTAGAACATACTCCTGCCATTATACATGGAGGCCCATTTGCAAATATTGCCCACGGCTGTAATAGTATTCTTGCGACAAAAATGGCTGCAAAGCTTGGAGAATATGTGATTACCGAGGCTGGATTTGGTGCGGATCTAGGAGCGGAGAAATTTCTCAATATTAAAGCTAGAACAGCGGGAATTAAACCAGCTGCAGTTGTAATTGTTGCAACGATTCGTGCATTGAAAATGCACGGTGGTGTGAAAAAGGACCAGTTACATGAAGAAAATGTAGATGCACTTAAGCTTGGAATTGAAAATTTACATAAGCACATTGAAACGATCCAATCATTCGGGTTACCCTTTGTTATTGCAATGAATCGTTTTGTAACGGATACAGAAAATGAGCTTGCTTATCTTAAAGAATGGTGTAAACAGAATTCTTATGAAATAGCGTTAACAGAAGTATGGGAAAAAGGCGGAAAAGGAGGAATTGAGCTCGCTGAAAAGGTACTTCATATCATAGAAGAAAAGGAAAACCACTTTGCTCCTCTTTATGAGCTAATGCAACCACTAGAAGAAAAAATACGTACAGTTGCGCAAAAGGTGTATGGAGCAGATGATGTTCAATTTACATTGAAAGCAAAAAAACAACTTCAGCAATTTACGGAGCAAGGATGGAGTAACTTACCGATTTGCATGGCAAAGACTCAGTATTCCTTATCTGATGATCCAAGTAAACTTGGGCGCCCTGAACATTTCACTATCACTGTGCGGGAGTTAAAACCTTCCATTGGAGCAGGATTCATTGTAGCTCTCACAGGTTCAGTACTTACCATGCCAGGTCTTCCTAAGCAGCCTACTGCACTGAAAATGGATGTTGATGATAATGGGAAAGCGAGCGGGTTATTTTAATAATGGGCAAAAAGGACTGTTACAGCTATTATGCTATGCAGTCCTTTTGATTATTAAAGAGAGTCGTGTAGCATATACAATCATCCTATGGTACAATTCATACAGTTTGATACACTATGTTTTCTGGACAAAAATAGGATAAAGACGAACTTAGAATGATGCAAGGATATAGAAAAAGGAGAAATAAAATGATCGAGCAATTGAAACCGTTCATACAAAAAGCTTGGAAAAAAGCAAATTTCCAAGAAATGACGAATATACAACAAAGTATTATTCCATCCATACTAGAAGGAAAGGATGTAATTGCAGAATCTCCTACGGGGACAGGGAAG
>NZ_JBXKMX010000268.1:0-5887 GCF_056992975.1 Ectobacillus sp.
GTAGCTAATGGAAGAGACGTATATAACGCCACGTACATAGCTCCAAATGTTAATACAAGGGAAAGAATAAAACCAAAAACGTGTTGCCAAGGAAAGCTATTATGCGTATTATGTTGTTCCATCGTTACGCCACCATCCCATTCAAGTAAACTAACGTGTAGATGAAGATCCAAACGACGTCAAGAAAGTGCCAGTATAAGCTGATAATGAACACTTTTCTTGCTGTAATAGGAGTTAAACCTCTTTGTACAAGTTGAATAATAACTCCGATAGCCCAGAATGTACCTAACGTTACGTGGGCACCATGTGTTCCGAGAAGAACGAAGAATCCAGATAGGAAACCACTCGTTTGCATGGTTGCTCCTAAATGTACATAGTGTACAAATTCATTAATTTCCATGTACAAGAACCCGCCGCCAAGAAGTAAAGTAAAGACTAACCAAGTTAATAGACCTTTTAAGCTACCTTTACGCATTTCATGTACAGCGATACCGCAAGTGAAACTACTCGTTAAAAGAAGGAGAGTTTCAATAACAACAGGTTGCAATTCAAAAAGTTTCATTGGCGTAGGGCCGTTACCAACACGACCAGCCAGTACTAGGTAAGAAGCGAAAAGTGTCGCAAACAGCACGATTTCCGCTCCTAGGAAGATCCAGAACCCTAGAATGTTCAAGCGGCCTTGAGCATCTTGATACTCTAGAGGGGCATTTTTATATTCTTCACTAATTGCTGCCATTATGCTTCACCTCTCATACTAGATTTTCTGTCTTTTTAATTTCTTCTACGCTCACATGGTAACCTTCATCATAGCTAAAGGAACGGATGTACATGCAAATGAATACGGCGATAAGACCAACAATTGCAAGAGGTATCCATTTGAAAACCATAGCGAATCCAGCGATGCCGAAGAAGACAGACATTATAATTGGTAGACCAGTGTTGTTTGGCATATGAATAGGTTTCAGATTCTCTACATCAATGTGAGATTCTCCTCTTTTCTTCATGTACCAAAATGCATCTAGTTCTTTGATTTCTGGAAGTGCAGCAAAGTTATAATGTTGAACAGGAGATTGTGTAGCCCATTCAAGTGTTCTACCACCCCATGGATCACCTGTTACATCACGTTCACCTTTTAATGCACTCCAAACGATGTTGTAACCTAAGATTGCAAATCCAGCTGCCATCATAAATGCTCCGACAGTAGCGATTTGGTTTAATCCAGTCCAGCCAAGGCTAGATGAGTATGTGTACATACGACGAGTCATTCCGTCTAAACCTAAGAAATACATTGGGAAGAAACAGATATTAAATCCAATCATCCATAACCAGAACGTCCATTTACCAAGACGTTCATTAAGCATATGACCGAACATTTTTGGGTACCAATAAATTAAGCCAGCAAACATCGCAAATACTGTACCTGCGATTAATACGTAGTGAAAATGCGCAACTAGGAAGTAGCTGTTATGATATTGATAGTCAGCTGCTGCCATTGCAAGCATAACCCCTGTTACCCCACCAATAACGAAGTTAGGAATAAATCCTAATGCCCAAAGCATCGGAGTTGTAAAGCGAATTCTTCCTTTGTATAGGGTGAGTAACCAGTTAAATATTTTAACCCCTGTTGGAATGGCAATTGCCATCGTCGAGATTGAGAAGAACGAGTTAGCAGCAGGACCAGCACCCATTGTAAAGAAGTGATGGAGCCATACAATCCCACTTAGTATGGAAATAGCAACCATTGAATAAATCATTGCTTTATAACCAAATAGACGTTTACGAGCAAATGTACTAAATATTTCTGAGAATATACCGAAAGCAGGAAGAATTACGATATATACTTCAGGATGTCCCCATACCCAGAATAAGTTTGCCCAAAGCATCGGCATACCATCGTTTGCCATCGTAAAGAAGGCTGTTCCAAAAGTACGGTCAATACTCATAAGAGCAAGAGCTACAGCTAATACTGGGAATGCAAACAGGATAATGATAGCTGTTATTAAAATAGACCATGTGAACATAGGCATTTTCATTAATGTCATGCCTTTTGTTCTCATTTTTAAAATCGTAACAAGGAAGTTAACCCCTGTCATTAACGTACCAATACCGGAAAGTTGTATAGCAATCGCGTAGTAGTTATTACCAACACCAGGGCTGAATTCTGTACCTGCAAGAGGCATATAAGAAGTCCAACCAGCATCAGGAGAACCACCAATTACGAATGCGATATTAAATAGCATGGCTCCGACAAAGAATAACCAGAAGCTAAGTGCATTTAAGAAAGGAAACGCAACGTCACGTGCTCCAATTTGAAGCGGAACGGCAATGTTCATTAATCCAAAAACGAAAGGCATCGCCATGAAAATAATCATAACTGTACCATGTGTTGTAAATATACCGTTATAGTGTTCTGCATTTAAATATGGTGTATCTGGGAATGTTAATTGAATACGCATCATCATTCCATCCATACCACCACGGAATAGCATAAGTACAGCTGAAATAATATACATTATACCGATTTTTTTATGGTCGACAGACGTTAACCATTCATCCCATAACCACTTCCATTTTTTGTACTTTGTCAGTACGAAAAGGATACCTAGTGTTACGAGAGCGATAGAAGCGTCGGCGCCGTATATAATCGGGTCACCTGTGACAAAAAATTGATCAAGCTTCACTATCTTCACTCCAATCTGTAGTATGCTCTATTTTTTATTTTTGTAGTAGTTGTAATCGCAATATTCAAGTGATTTCGGATCAACATATTTTAAGTGATTACTAGAATAAGACATACGACCTACTACGCCAGGTTCAATGATGCTATTATATTTGTCTTCGGAAAGCTTAGGAGCAGTTTTTTGTACATCTTTTACCCATTTTTGATAGTCATCCTTTGATTGAGAGACAACTTGGAACTCCATTGATGTAAAGTCTTTACCAGAAAAGTTAGCGCTACGTCCTAGATATTCGCCAGGATTATCAGCTTGTAAGTATAAGTCCATGACCATACCATTCATTGTGTACTTCATACCGCCAAGGTCTGGAATCCAGAAAGCATTCATTGGCCCTACAGAAGTAAGTTTGAATTTAATAGGTACACCCGCTGGAATGTTCACATAGTTAACGGTTTCAATATTTTCTTCCGGATAACTAAAAATCCATTTCCAGTTGGCTGATGTTACGTAAATTTCGACAGGTTTTACATTGCTGTCAGTATTTACAGGTGGTTTTTCTAACGCAAATGTTGTTTTTACAGTAGGAATAGCTAGTGCGATAACAATGATGATAGGAACTAGAGTCCAAATAAATTCAAGCATTTTATTTCCTTCTTGTTCCGGTGGTTCATAATCCATGTTATCTGGGCGTTCACGATACTTGATGACTACAATCGTAAACAAAGTGAAAACAACTACAATAATGATTAGCATTAATGCAATTGACCACATAATCAAGTTGTATTCGCTTCTTGCAACAGGACCTTGTGGATTCAGCACCGAGATATTTTGGCATCCCCCAAGGAACGACAAAATGAGTGATAGTGGAAGAAGCGAAGCAAGCTTCCAAAATGGTTTCTTTGGTTGCACGTTATAAAACTCCTTTCTCTTTTGAATTACACTTACCTAATTAAATAATATAGTCTTTTGCTAGTAAAGTTAGCAATAGATTGACGTATATTGTTGAAAATTAGACACAAATACATCTTTTTTACGTTGGAAAAGTATTTCAACGTATTTATATTGTAAACTATTTTTCTAGATTGTCGTTAGTTTTTTGCATATTTTTTTCTGTAACATTTTGTAAATAGGAAAATCCGTAATTGGATATATAAAATAAGACTGAAAAGTTGATAAATCAATAATGAAAATGCTTTCTATAAATAGAAAAATTAAGGATATTACACAAAGAATCCGTATGTTTTATTGTGCTTTTTAAGAGTAATAGAATGAATTATGTGTATTTTTATACTTTAATATACATTTAATATGGACATTTTCCCGACATATTTCTACTCTACAATAAGAATGAAACTACAAGAAATTAGGAGGATTTATTATGAATAAGAAGATTATCGTGCTCTCACTAGCTGGAGTTTTAGTTACAGGAGGACTATTTGGAGTTAGTAATGCGTTTGCTGCTCAAACAAATACACAAAGTAGTCAAGCAACTATTTCCGATCATTTGAAACAAGCCGCATCTCGTCTTGGAATTAATATCGATGGTAAAACTAAGAAAGAGGTTCGTAAGGAAGTTCGTCAAGCAACAAAAAGTAAAAAAGAGAAAAATCTTACTAGTGCTGCTGCGAAACTAGGGATTTCTACGGAAGGAAAAGATACGAAGGAAATTCGTAAAGAAGTGAAGGAAGCAGTCCAACAAAAACGCGTTGTTCACTTAAATGAGGTAGCGAAGAGTCTTGGTATTACGACTGATGGAAAATCTGTTGAGCAAATTAAAAAAGAAGTAAAAGACGCAAGAGCAGCAAAAAAACATTCAACACAACCACAAGCTTAATAATGTTTGTCACTATTAAATTCACATACTAAATAAGAAGGGGAGAATCGTTTCCCCTTCTTATTTAGTATGTATCGATTTTTTCCATTAATAATAGTATAAATGAGATAGTGTCAGCATTCATAAAGATAGGAAAGGGGTAATAGAACAAACTCCTTTTAAACTATGCGTGTAGGATAGGTGTGAAAAAATGAAGAAAGTACTAATTGTCGAGGATGAAGTAGCGATTGCAAAGGTATTAAGTGCGTATTTACGAAAAGATGGATTTGAGGTGCTGCTTGCACAAGATGGAAATCATGCTTTAGATGTGTTTCAAGCGAGTAAGCCTGCACTAGTTATTCTTGATGTTATGCTCCCTGGTCGAAATGGATGGGAGGTTCTCTCTTATATAAGAAAGACAAGCTCTTGTCCAGTAATTATGTTAACGGCATTAGGACAGACGAGTGATAAATTAAAAGGATTTTCATCAGGAGCAGATGATTATATTTCTAAACCTTTTGCACCAGAAGAAGTGGTAGCACGTGTAAATGCAATCTTACGACGTTCATCATCTCTTGTAGAGAAGAATAGTGTATATTTTGGCGGACTCAAAATTGATTTTAGTGGTTCTGCTGTTTATCTACATGGAAATATCGTAGAGTTAGCACCTAGAGATTTAGCTTTGTTGTTTTATTTAGCAGAATATCCTAATCAAACCTTTACAAGAGATCAACTTCTCGATCAAGTATGGGGTATGAATTATGAGGGGAGTGACCGGGCAGTTGATTTGTCGATTAAACGAGTGCGGCAAGTTCTAAAGGAATGGAGCGCAGAAGAAGGAGAAATTAAAACATTACGAGGAGTGGGGTATCAACTTTGTGTCTATGAATAAAAAAGTACCTTTATTACAATATTGGACAAGACGATATGTAATTATATTATTTACAAGCTTATTAGTGGTAGGGGTTCTATCCGGTGTATGGATAAATCGTTCAACCAAGGAAAATCGTTTGAAAATTATTGAGGTTTATGCACAAAGCATAGCGGAAAAAATTGCTCCGTTTCTAAATGATCGAAATTCAGCCACTATTAATAAGCTGGTTCGGCAAAGAGAAAAAAACTTTTTTGAGAAGAAAACAATTGTGAAGAATACTGATTTACACTTTCGCATCGTTAATGAAAATGGTGACCTTCTATTTGAACATAATTCCTTCTCAGACACTGTACCTATTCTACCTACATCTACGGAGCAACAAACCCAAAAGTGGCAAGATAATAAAGGAAAAACATGGTATGAAATAGCAACCCCAATTATACAGGACGATAAAGCATTCGGTGTACTTTATGTTATCGTGCCAGATCAAGCTCTTTTTGGAAAAACAGATATCACTAAATA
>NZ_JBXKMX010000269.1:0-9918 GCF_056992975.1 Ectobacillus sp.
AATAAATTTATGTATAAGTATTAAGACTTGAAATAATGGAATACTAGAAATTTAGAGAACTGAAATTCTCATTGTGGATGAAAGGGGAATGAAAATGGTTTCAACTGTAGTAAATGTAAATATGCAAAAAAAAGAAAATACGTCAGATTCTACAAAAAATATTGTGTTTGATACAAAGGATTTAAACTTATGGTATGGTGAAGATCATGCATTAAAAGATATTAATTTAAGTATTAACGAAAATGAAGTTACCGCTATTATTGGACCAAGTGGTTGCGGAAAATCTACGTATTTAAAAACATTAAATCGCATGGTTGAACTTGTGCCTATCGTTCGGACAACAGGTGCAATATCTTATCGTGGGAAAAATATTTTAGATAAATCGTATCATCAAGAAGAACTTCGTACACATGTTGGAATGGTGTTTCAAAAGCCAAATCCATTTCCTAAGTCCATTTATGAAAATGTAGCATATGGTCCTAGAATTCATGGTATTCGCGATAAAAAAACGCTAGATGAAATTGTGGAAAAAAGTTTGCGCGGAGCGGCAACTTGGGATGAATTAAAAGATCGCTTGCACGACAACGCATATGGTTTGTCAGGTGGTCAACAACAACGTTTATGTATAGCACGTTGTCTTGCTATTGAACCGGATGTTATTTTAATGGATGAACCAACATCAGCTCTAGATCCAATTTCTACATTGAAAGTGGAAGAATTGATTCAAGAGTTGAAGAAAAACTTTAGCATTGTCATTGTTACACATAATATGCAACAAGCAGCACGTATTTCAGATCGCACTGCTTTCTTCTTAAGTGGAGAAGTTGTAGAATATACAGATACAAATCGATTATTTACAACACCAACAGACAAGAGAACTGAAGATTATATTACGGGCCGCTTTGGTTAATAGATATATTCTTAGGGAGGCTTACAATGGTACGGGAACAATTTGATTACGATTTAAAGTCTCTGCAAGATAAAATTATAGAACTGGGTAAGCTAGCAGAGATTGCGTTGCAAACAAGCATGAAAGGATTGCAATTGAAAGATGTGGATTTTGCCCTTCAAGTTATTGATAACGACTATAAGAGCGATAACTTAGAAGAAGAAATCAATGATCTGGCTGTCATGCTCATTACAAAGCAGCAGCCAGTTGCAACCGATTTGCGAAGAATTTTCTCCTCTGTAAAAATCGCATCGGATTTAGAGCGAATTTCTGATCATGCGGTTAATATAGCGAAAGCTACAATTCGTCTTGGTGCAAAAGAGCTCTCGATTTCATTAGATACTCTTGAAGAGATGTACATAATGTCACAGAAGATGTTGACATTATGTATTCAAGCTTATCAAGATGAAAACTTAGTATTTGCTAAGCAAGTGGCTGAGATGGATGATGTAGTAGACGAGTTGTATGGTAAGGCTGTACGTGAATTGATGGTTTCTATTCCCGAACAACCGAAGGATATTAATCAAATTACTCAGCTTTCCTTTGTTGCTCGTTATATCGAACGGGTAGCAGATCACATTACGAACGTAGCTGAAAATATCTTCTACTTAGTAAAAGGGAAGCATTATTTATTAAATGAATAAGATGTTCAATCGAAGGTGGAGCAGATAGATGCTTCACTTTTTTATTTTTCATCTATTACATACAATTCTCCTTTTTTAGACATATTAGCCTTATTGTATCTAGACGGGTTTGATGGTATCATCATGTTAAATTCAATTATTTTAGTATTCTGACTATTTTATACATCTTTGCTTTTACACATATCCTTTATGAATAATAGTCTCTTCTTTAGTGGAGACAGGAAAGAGGAGTAAAATGGAAAGAAAGCAGATTCTTCTACTTGCGTGGGAATATCCACCGACGCTCGTTGGCGGTCTTGGAAGACATGTATATGAGTTATCGAAGTCAATAGCTCATATTGGACACGTCGTACACGTCATTACGAATTTTGTAGAAGGCTCTCTAACCTATGAATGTATGAACCAGGTACATGTTCATCGAGTCCAAGGAAATTTTGAGGATCGTACGCAGTTTTATAATTGGATCATGGGATTAAATGAAGCAATGGTACAGTATGCACAAAGTTTATGTAGCACTATTTCATTTGACGTGATTCATGCACATGATTGGCTCGTGTGCAGTGCAGCTATAAGCCTACAAGAAAAGAAACAAATCCCCCTAATCATTACTATTCATGCAACAGAACACGGCCGAAATAATGGTATTCATACTCCTCTCCAAAAGCAAATACACATGAAAGAAAAGGAATTAGTGCAAGCAGCTGATGCGATTATCGTATGCAGCAATTTTATGAAGCAAGAAGTTCAAAGTATATTGCAGGGGAATCCTGAGAAAATGTATATTTTTCCTAATGGGATAGATGCTTATTTCTTTGGGGAATGCCATCCATCTTGCGTAATAAGGAAAAGGTATTCTTTAGAAAATAGGCTTCTTATTTTTTCAATTGGCCGAATGGTAAGTGAAAAGGGATTCTATACGATTATTGAGGCTGCACCAGCATTAGTAGAAAAATATCCGTTACTTATGTTTGTTATAGCTGGAAAAGGTCCCATGCTTGAAACGTATCAATCTATTGTAAAGGAACGTGGACTAGGAGCAAATGTCTCTTTTCTTGGTCATATTACGGAAGAAGAGCAACGAGCTTTTTTGCAGGAAAGCGATGTCATACTTGTCCCTAGTCTATATGAGCCCTTTGGAATTGTAGCATTAGAAGGAATGTTAGCCAAAAAGCCTACGGTTGTTTCTGATGTGGGTGGATTAGGAGAAATTATTATACATGGTTATAACGGTAGGAAAATAACTCCAGGAAATGCAGCAAGTTTAATAGAGCAATTACAAATCATTTTTGAAGACAAGGAACATGCGAAACAAATTGCCTTTCATGGTCATCAGTATGTCCTAAAGTACTATAGTTGGAAGAAGATAGCCGATCTTACCATACAAGTGTATGAGCAAGTTGTGGAAATAACGAAAAGTGGAGGTGGAATGCAATGAAGGGCGTTATTTTAGCAGGAGGAAAAGGAACTCGTTTGCGGCCGTTAACTTGTCATCTTCCCAAGCCGCTACTGCCTCTACTGGATAAGCCAGTAATGGAATATAGTATAGAACTTCTGAAAAAACACGGTATAAGCGAAATTGCAGTGACTGTCCAATATTTAAGTTCTTCCATACAGCAATACTTTGGCGATGGTAGTAAATGGGGAGTGAAATTGTATTATTTCGTAGACTCTCCGCCGTTAGGAACAGCGGGAAGCATAAAACAAGCAGAGCAGTTTTTGGATGAACCTTTCGTAGTGATTAGTGGGGATGCGTTAACAGATATGGATTTATCGAAAGGGATAGACTTTCATAAAAGCGGTGACCGTCTGGTAACCATATTTCAAAAGGAAGTCTCGAATCCATTGAATTTTGGTTTGGTTGTTACAGATGAAGAAGGACGTGTCATTAAATACGTAGAAAAGCCAAGCTGGCATGAAGTTGTATCGAACACAGTAAATACGGGTATTTATATTATGGATCCTGAGATTTTTTCATATATGCAGCCACATACATTTCTTGATTTTAGTCATGATGTATTTCCAACATTATTACAGAAAAAGGAACGGATTTATGGCTATTTATGTAACGGATATTGGCTTGATATTGGGACCTTTCCACAATATAGACAGGCAAATGTTGACATACTAAATAAAAAGGTAGATGTTTCTCTATCGGCAATTGAAGTGTTGCCTTCTGTATGGATGGGGAAAGAAGTAGACATTGAAGAGGGAACGATGATTCAAGGTCCTGTATTTATTGGTGACAATGTGAAAATATTAGGTGGAGTAAATATAGAACCACATACTGTGATTGGGGCTAACAGTGTAGTTGGAGAGTATGCACATATGAAAAAATCAATACTATGGAGCGATGTGCATACAGGGAGGAAATGTGAACTTACTGAAACTATCATAGCCTCTCATACGGTAATTGAAGAAGGAGCGTCCTTGTTTGAAAAAAGTGTAGTGGCGGATTATTGTAGGTTAGGAAAGCAAACGATTGTGAAGTCTAAGGTAAAGATATGGCCGGGTAAAGTCATTGATACAAGTACTGTCCTTGTTTCTACAGTTTCTTATCAATTGAAAAACTCTTCTTCTTTGTTTAGCAGAGGGAACATAATTGGGAAACCGAACCTTGATATTACTCCGGAGAAAATCATGAAAATTGCAGCCGCCTATGGGAGTACGCTTTCCTTTCATTCGACTGTGCTGGTTGGGAGCGATCAACATCCTTATTCCCAATTAATTAAACAGTTGTTTATTAATAGCCTCCAAGCCTATGGTATTCATACATTTACTTGCCAGGATACGAACAAAGCGTGCTTTCGTTATGAAGTTTCTTCTGAATCTGTAAATGGTGGTATATTTATTTACATGCAGGATTCCTCTCGAGATCCTTCCATGATTCTTTCGTTTTATGATCAGTATGGTAACTTGCTTTCGACTCGTAAAGAAAAAGAAATTGAAACTGCTTATATTACGGAAGCGACTTGTCTTCCAAATGTTCAGGAGATTGGAAAAGGTATAACTATTGAAGTGCAGGAAATGAAGTATGTCAAATCTATCCTTCAAATATTGAATACAGGACTTATTAAAAAAGAGCGTTTTCATCTTTTAGTAAATAAGCTTACTAGCTCCTTTCACGACGCTATTCTAACTTTTTTTCAAGAATTGGATTGTAATATTACTTGGATCTATTCTACTGTAAATGAAGATCATATGAAGTCTTTGATTCAATCTAGCTATGCGCATATGGGAATTGTTTTTCGTGAGCAAGGAAATGGATTTGAACTGTATGATTCTGTAGGAAATGTGTATACAAGTATGGAGCATGAACGTGTAAGGGTGCCACAAATTCTTCTTCAAAGGGGAGAGGGGAGCTATTATCCTCTCACAATTAAGCGGGGGTCTGGTTATATTACATGCTATGTAGAGGAAGAAAGTGTATCAAAAGAAGATAGCTATTTTCAGCAAGATGCTTTATTTCAAATCGGGAAGCTACTTGAGATTATGGCCTCACACCAATTACCTTTGTATGATATATTTAAAAATTATCCACAATTTCATTTACTCCGTGATGAAGTTGTGTGCCCTTGGATGGAAAAGGGAAAGGTGATGCGAAAGCTTCTAGATGATGTACCAAAGCAAGAACTTGAAGTCCTCGAAGGGATTAAATGCAATCATGAAAATAATGAGTGGTCTTACATTGTATCTGACTCGGAACAGCCTAAGATTATTGTTTATTCTCATTCTTTAAACCCTGCGATTGCTAAGGAACAGATAACAAATTTGATAGAAAAAATTCGACGATATCAAAAGGTGTAGAAATTTTATTTAAAAAGTGATATCATAGTAAAGTCTGATTTATGTTATATATGACTGGAGGGAAATAAGATGCGCGTAAACATTACCCTAGCATGCACAGAGTGCGGCGAACGTAACTATATTTCTAAGAAAAATAAACGTAACAACCCAGAACGCCTTGAGCTTAAAAAATATTGCTCAAGAGATAAAAAAGCAACTGTACACCGTGAAACAAAATAAACAGTAGGATTTATTTCCTACTGTTTTTTTTTATGAGAAGGAGGGATTTAATCTGGAGGAAACAAAACAGCAAATTAGGCAAAGTATTCTGGCAAGTGTTGCAGTAATCCCGCAACCGGAATTTGTCATAAAGTCTAAATCCATTACAAGACAGCTGTTTGAACTTGAGGAATGGAAACAGGCAAGTACAATAGGTATTACTCTCTCGATGAAACAAGAGGTACCTACACGTCCTATAATTGAAATGGCCTGGTTACAAGGAAAACGAGTTGCTGTACCTAAGTGTGATACAAGTACGCATACATTGACATTTCGATATATTACATCATTCCATCAGTTAGAAACAATTTATATGAATTTAGAAGAACCAATTCCAGCTGTTACAAAGATTGCAGCAATGCAGGATATCCCTTTATTATTTGTTCCAGGAGTAGCATTTACAGAAAAGGGGGACAGACTCGGCTATGGGGGAGGATATTACGATCGTTATCTCTCTATGTTTGAAGGGAATACCGTTTCTTTAGCATTTAGCGAACAAATAGTATCCAATCTGCCGACAGAATCCTATGATCAGTCTGTACAGAAAATTATAACGGACGATCGAATTATCGACTGTTTTTGAAGAAATAGGTGGAAATAAAAAAGACGGAATGCTATGACAATTTCGTCTTTTTTATATTTCTTGAAATTGTAGTTAGGTGATTGACCCATTACCTTTTATAATAATAAGTAGAAGGAGGGAGTACGATGTACGATCGAATAGATACGATGTATTGGTCCTTGCTATACATATTGGTTTCTTTAGAAAAATATGAGCTTGTTTATTTTTCAGATGAGAACCATGAGGCTTGGTTAGAGTCAACACAAAAGAAAAATCCAACCATTGTTCGGTTTAAATGTGATAATTTTGACCTAGCAAACCAAGTAGAACATGACATAATTGAAATGCAGCCGCTTATCCAACAATTGACGAAACGTTCTTTTCAAAAAATTCCTGCATTTTTCAATGTGTATATTTCCAAGCAGGAACCGGTTGATGATTGGAAACGGACTACCGAAGATATGCGCGTAGCGGCGCCGATAAAAACTACTTTTTTTGCAAACGACAATGTAGAGGAACAACGAAATTTTCTAATACATTACATAGGATTACAAGAAGAAGATCTGAAAAGCCTACAAACGCTACAAGGAGAGGATCCCCTTAATTTGCGTAAAAGGTTAGCTGTACTTCTTGAATCTCGTAAAAAACAGCGTGAACGTATTACACATTATGCCCAGCCTATTATTACAAAAGCGCTGATAACTATTCAAATCGCAATGTTTTGTATCTTGGAATGGAATGGCGGAAGTATGAATACAGCTACTCTTGTTCACTTTGGTGCGAAATATAATCCGCTTATTCTACAAGGGGAGTGGTGGCGCTTCTTTACTCCTATGTTCTTACACATAGGAATTCTTCACCTGCTTATGAATACAGTGGCTCTATACTACATAGGAAGTCAAGTGGAACGAATTATTGGGAATGGACGATTTTTATTTCTTTATCTATTAGCTGGGTTCTCTGGTAGCGTATTTAGTTTTATTGTATCTAATAGCGTTTCTGCAGGTGCTTCAGGTGCAATCTTTGGTTGTTTTAGCGCACTTCTTTATATTGCGTTTACTTATTCAAAGATATTTCCAAAGGCAGTTATGCAAAATGTGATTACGTTAATCGGTATAAATCTTGTGTTTGGTTTTATTGTTCCGGGAATTGATAATGCAGGACATATCGGTGGGTTAGTCGGAGGATTGCTGGGGGCTGTAATCGTACATGTACCAAAGCAAACATCATCTGTATGGAAAAGAGGAGCAGCTATTGTTTGCGCAATTGTAGTGCTTGGCGGCTTACTCTGGTACGGATATCACCGTTAAATAAGATTCGAGGTAAGGGTAGTTTTATGAATAGAAGGAATTACTAGGATACAACCGAAATGTTGAGTAAATGACAAAAGAACAGATGATAGGAAATTGACGCTACGAGCTGTTCTTTTTATAATAGGTCATGATACCGTTTTCTTATAATAAAATTTTGAGGGTGAAATGATGACATCCATTTATGACATTCAGCAAGTATTAAAAAAATTCGGAACGTTTATTTATACAGGAGATAGATTGGCTGATTTAGAACTTATGCATGACGAATTAGTTGAACTGTATCACGCACAGCTTATTGAAAAACAATTGTTTGATTCATCAATTCTTGTACTCAAGCAAGAAATGCAACGAGTGAAAGGAAAATCAAAGTGAAGGAAGGATGCCAATATGAATGAGAAATGGATAGTTGGAGTCGATCTTGGTGCTACAACGATTAAATTAGCGTTCATTACGTACCAAGGAGATCTCTTATGTAAATGGGAAATTCCGACGAACCTTTCTGACAATGGTATTTATATTCCTACGGAAATAGCAAAAGCAATAGAAATGAAGCTCGAAGAAATGGGAGAATCAAAATCAAAAGTAGCCGGTATTGGAATTGGAGCGCCTGGTCCTGTCAATTTAGAAACAGGGATTGTATATGAGGCTATCAATATAGGGTGGAAGGATTATCCGCTTATGCAATTGATGCAAGAGGAAACAGGCCTTATGGTGTCGGTAGATAATGATGCAAACGTTGCATCTCTCGGGGAAATGTGGAAAGGTGCCGGCGAAGGTGCTTCGGATATGGTATGTGTAACTTTGGGAACCGGTGTCGGTGGCGGTGTGATTACAAATGGGGAACTGGTTCATGGCATAAGCGGTGCAGCAGGTGAAATAGGTCATATAACAGTAATTCCAGAGAACGGGGCATCATGCAATTGCGGAAAAACAGGCTGTTTAGAAACCGTAGCTTCGGCAACGGGTATAGTTCGATTGGCAAAAGAAGCGTTACAAAGTAGTAATGACAGTAGTGTTTTACGCGATGTCATGAGGAGTACAGGAACGATTACTGCAAAGGATGTATTTGATGCGGCAAAGACGGATGCTATAGCTTTAGCGGTTGTGAAAACAATGGCATATCATTTAGGATTAACAATTGCAAATATAGCAAACATATTAAATCCAGAAAAAATTGTAATTGGTGGCGGCGTTTCTCGTGCCGGGGAATTCCTATTATCGTTAATTCAAGAGCAATTTATAAGATTTGCATTTCCTAGAGTCGCAAAAAGCACGAAGCTTGCTATTGCAACACTTGGTAATGATGCAGGAGTTGTTGGCTCTGCTTGGTTAGTTATTAAAAAAATTGGATAATGATGATAAAATAAATCCCCACTTCAAACTAAAAGTGGGGATTATTTCAGTGACCGACAGGAGGATAGCCGTTACCCCATATCGTCATAATAGTAAACCAACCAAAGACTACGAGCGTTAGAAATGAAAAAATAATGCCAAGCTTATTTTTTTCTTTCCCTGTTTTATATACACCATACGCTGCTAAAAGAGCGACGAGAGAAAAGATAAAGACAACACTATATTTCATTATACTCCCCCTCTAACCTCTAATTAATTTACATTAATTGTAAATATTATATTTATTTTACAGTAATCCTGTTGAAATGTCGAGAATTATTGAAAACGAATACATTCTTTCTTTTTGCATACAGAATAAAATGATGTATGATAAAAAATATACTTATTTTTGCTGATTTATCTTGTATAATATAATTTTTAAGATGAATCAGTATACGAAGAGGAGAATGAATCATGAAATGGGCACAAATTCCATTGGGACCTATACAAACAAATGCTTATATTGTATATAATGATCAACATGAATGTATTATTATCGATCCAGGAGCAGAAGGAGAAAAACTACTTACTTATCTAAAGGAGAACGAATTAAAGCCACAAGCCATATTGCTTACACATGCTCACTTTGATCATATAGGAGCAGTAGATGAAGTTCGTCATGTTTATAATATTCCTGTTTATGTGCATAAGAACGAACAAGATTGGTTAGTTAATCCATCTTTAAATCGTTCCCTACAATTTACGATGGGTGAAGATATAATTGTGCAGCCCGCTGACTATATAATTGAAAAGGAAGGTCCGTTAACAGTAGGTTCTTTCTCTTTTCAGGTTTATGAAACACCAGGACATACACCAGGTAGTGTTTCTTACTATATGAGCGAAGCAGGCCTTGTATGTTCAGGTGATGTGCTTTTTCAAATGAGCATTGGTCGCACCGATTTACCAGAAGGAAATATGATTCAATTACTTACAGCTATTGAAGAAAAGTTATTTTCACTACCTGCTGATACGAAGGTATTATGTGGGCATGGGCCT
>NZ_JBXKMX010000270.1:0-2000 GCF_056992975.1 Ectobacillus sp.
TATAGTAAAGTAGGTATCATACTTACAATCCCAACTCTGTTTCTTACATTAGTTGGTTTATATGTTTGGTTAGAATTTATTCATTACTAATTAGATTAGTACAGATAATGGTACAGAAAAAAGCTCCATATACAGGGAGCTTCATATATTTAAAACAAATGCGATTTCCTAAAAGTATGTGAGATAGAGAAACGCATTAAGCTTCCTTATGATTACATTCTTCGCAATGGTTATGGTATGCTTCTGCTTGCTCGTTAATTTCTTTTCCACACTCTGCACATTTTTTCGCAGGTAACGTTCTGAAAAATTCCATTGGACTTTGTAGCATGATTGGTTTCTTCCCTTCCGTTGTTTGGTCTATTCATTAACTATTTTTTTATTTTTCTTTGTCTGTATCACCTATTGTAGTAGTACAAAAGAATTAAGTCAACAACTGTTTTATAACAAATGTGAAGAAAAAGTGAAACTTACATCAAAATCGATTATAGTTAAGGGGATATGAGAAAACTGTTAATAGAAAGGATGACGACGAATGAAAGTAACAGTGGTAGGGTTTTGGGGCGGATATCCAGAAGCAGGCGGTGCGACATCCGGCTATTTATTTGAACATGAAGGATTTCGGTTGTTAATTGATTGTGGAAGTGGTGTCATATCCCAATTACAATCATATATAGATGTTAAGGATGTAGATGCAGTACTTCTGTCTCATTATCACCATGATCATGTGGCGGATATCGGAGTATTGCAATACGCCCGTCTAATTCAATCTGTAACAGGTAACGCACTGAAGGAGTTGCCTATTTATGGACATACAATGGATGAAAAAGGATTTCAATCGTTAACACATGAGGTGTATACGAAAGGGATTGCATACAACCCAGCAGAATCATTGCAAATTGGACCTTTTTCGATTACATTTAGAAGAACAGTCCATCCTGCACCTTGTTATGCGATGCGTATCGAAGCAGGAGAGGATACAGTAGTTTATACCGCAGATACGAGCTATTTCTCTGAGCTCATTCCATTTACAAGTGGCGCACAGCTCTTTATTTGTGAATGCAATATGTATGCGAACCAAGATGGAAGTAAAGCAGGTCATTTAAATAGTACAGAAGCAGGTATGATTGCAAAGAAAGCAGGTATTCACACGTTACTTCTTACACATCTTCCTCATGTTGGAGACCCATCTGATTTAGTAAAAGAAGCGAGCCAAATATTTGATGGTCCTATCGTGTTAGCATACGGCGGATATACTTGGAATAAATGAGGTGAAGGAATGCGTTTTATAGACAATAAAGGAATTACAGACCCGACCATTAATTTAGCAATCGAAGAGTATTGCTTGAAGAATCTAGATATAGACGAAACGTACTTGCTGTTTTATATTAACGAACCTTCTATTATTATTGGTAAAAATCAAAACACAGCTGAAGAAATTAATGCAGATTACGTAAAGGATCATGGCATTCATGTCGTCCGTCGTTTATCGGGCGGAGGGGCTGTCTATCATGACCTTGGAAATTTAAACTTTAGTTTTATTACGAAAGATGATGGAGAAAGTTTTCATAACTTTAAGAAGTTCACAGAACCAGTAATTGAGGCTCTTCGTATTCTTGGCGTGCATGCGGAATTAAGTGGTCGTAACGACATTTTAGCTGATGGACGTAAAATATCAGGAAATGCGCAGTTCTCCACAAGAGGAAGAATGTTTAGCCATGGTACCCTTTTGTTTGATTCTCATATGGAGGATGTAGTAGGAGCTCTTAATGTGAAAATGGATAAAATTCAGTCCAAAGGAATTAAATCCATCCGCCAACGAGTAGCCAATATTCGTGAATTAATGGATCGTGAACTAACAGTTGAACAATTCAAACAATTGTTACTGCAATCGATTTTTGATGGTAAAGAAGTGCCAACCTATGAGCTTACAGAAGAAGATTGGTCTGCTATACATAAGCTATCGGAAGAACGCTATCGAAACTGGGATTGGAACTATGGGA
>NZ_JBXKMX010000271.1:0-4597 GCF_056992975.1 Ectobacillus sp.
CATCATTGAAGTAGATGACTTGTGAAAGGTATTTAATTCCTTTAATATTTTCAAATACTTCTTTCGCTTCTCTTAATGTGTCAAACTCAAACATAGTTGTTTGGTCCTTGCAATGAACAGTAATTACCCACATATGAAAGCCTCCATTTAAATTATTTTTCGCTTATATGTTATATAACAAGGCTTATTATAGCACTCTCCTGTGCTATAAAATGTTACAGCTTTGAAACACTTTTTCAAGATAACGTTTTCACGTTATTTACGTTGTAAATTTAATTTATATATATTTAGTACATTTGTATTTATATGTTAATTTTTATAGAATACTAGGTGTAACGCTATTGGTAGGAGGAGGAAAATGAAGAAAATATGGGTAATCATTGTTGGAGTACTTCTTATTTTAGTAGGCTGTGGACAAGAAGCAAAGCCTGAACAGACGCTTCAGATTTATACAAATGCATGGAATGAACAAAAATTTGATGTGATGTACGATCAACTTTCGAGCGCATCTCAGGCTGCCATATCAAAGGATGATTTTATTAAACGTTATGAAAAAATTTATAAGGACATGGAAGTCAGTCAAATTACAGTAGGTGCAGTTGAGTTAAAAACAAAAAATGAGGCACAAAATGGGAAAAGTTCACTTCCCTTCTCTGTGAAAATGAATACATTAGCGGGAGACATTTCATTCAACGAGTCGCTTCCTCTCATTAAAGAGGTGCAAGATAAGAAAAATGTGTGGAAAGTAGAATGGAATCCATCGCTCCTCTTCCCTTCCATGAAAGAAGGAGATAAGATTGGCATTCAAACCTATAAGGCAAAGCGCGGGGAAATTCTCGATCGAAGCGGACAAGGTCTTGCTATAAATGGAAATGCAAACCAAGTTGGCATTGTCCCTGGAAAGCTCGGCGATAACGGGGATCAAACAAAGCAAACTTTAGCCAATAAACTTGGTATTTCGATTGATACGATAAACAATAAGCTAAAGGAAAAATGGGTACAGCCTTCTCTTTTTGTCCCTCTAGCGTTTCTTCCAGATTCTGATAATATAACGGATTATGTAAGCTTACCAGGCGTTGCAACCAAATCCGTACCAATTCGGACGTATCCACTAAAGGATGCAGCTGCCCATCTAACCGGGTACATACGAGAAGTAAGTGCTGATGATTTAAAAACATTAAAAGGTTATCGTACAGGTGATGTAGTAGGAAAGGCTGGATTGGAACAAGTCTATGAAGCGAAGCTAAGAGGTGAAAATGGCGGAAGAATCTACATTACAGATTCCTCTGGCAAGGAAAAAGAAACGCTGGCAGAGAAAAAACAAACCGACGGTGAAACCATTACAGTGAACATTGATAGCCATCTGCAGCAAGCAATCTATAATCAGATGAATCAAGATTCCGGAACTGCTTCGGCTATCAGTCCGAAAACAGGAGAAATACTCGCGCTTGTAAGTAGCCCCTCTTATGATCCAAATGGATTTGTTAGAGGGTTAAAGGATGCAGATTGGCAGGCTTTAAACAATGACCCGAAAAAGCCGCTGATGAACCGCTTTACAAAGGCTTATGCACCAGGTTCCGTATTTAAACCGATTACCGCTACGATTGGATTACAAGTAAAAACGATAGATCCGGCCGAGGCACTCCCCATCACCGGATTGCAATGGGCCAAAGATGCGTCTTGGGGAAATTACTATATAACGCGTGTACATGAAGTTAATCCAGTCAACCTAGAAACTGCTATGGTCTATTCAGATAATATATATTTTGCCCAATCGGGTTTAAAAATTGGCAAAGATAAATTCACCGAAGAAGCGAAAAAATTTGGACTTGGCGAGAAACTTCCGCTTGCATATCCATTTCAAGATTCAAAATTGGGTGACATAAAAAATGATATCCAGTTAGCAGATACTTCCTATGGACAAGGGGAAGTTGTTCTCACATCTCTACAAGCCGCTCTTTCTTATGCACCGTTTGTAAATGATGGGAACATTCCTTATCCATCCTTACTACGAGGAGAAAATGATAGTAAAGTGTGGAAATCCAATGTTACAACAAAAGAAAATGCTGCTGTCATTAATAAAGCACTGATTGCTGTTGTAAACAATCCCGAAGGAACAGGAAAAAGTGCCAAAATAGAAGGGATGACGCTTGCAGGTAAAACAGGGACAGCTGAATTAAAACAAGGAAAAGAGGAAAATGGGACAGAAAATGGCTGGTTTATCGGCTATAATGCCGATGCTCCAAATTCCATAGTAGCAATGATGATTGAAGATGTAAAAAACAGGGGCGGTAGCAGCTATGTTGCGAGTAAAGTAAAGAATATATTTCAAGGCTCCAAACCATAATATTGAACCCTCCCTTAAATAACGGGATAACATCATTACCTTTAGCCAAAATAGACCGCCATGCAAATTCCTGTAAAAGATTTGCTTGGCGGTCTATTTCTCATTTTCCGTACTCTTTGTAATTTTGAGACAGCCTCTTGCTTCAAGCTATTCTCATTTATTCAGTACATCGTGATCTGCGTAACGTGCTCCGTTCAACTGACTGATTACATTCACAGCTACTTTTGCTCCGTCTCCAGCCGTGATAATCGTATGAACACTTACACCAGCTACTGTACCTGCTGCCCAAATTCCATCAACATTTGTTTTTCCTTCTGCATCTACATCGAGAACAGTTTTGATTCGTGGTTCCGTTCCTGGTTTTGTTTTTAATCCAATACTCTCTGCAAGATCTACTGATACTCCCGTTGCAAGAATAACATGTTGTGCTTCATAAGAGTTATTTTCTGTTTGTATTTGAAATCCTGTTTCACTTTTAACAATGTTTGTAACTTGATCTTCTACAAGTTCTGCCCCAAACTTACTTGCTTGTTTTTTTCCTACTTCTAGTAAGTCAGGTCCTGAAATTTCTGACACCCCATAATGATTTTCAACCCATGCGTGGCTTGTCAAACTTTTATTATTATCGAGTAACAATGTACTTTTTCCAGCTCTTGCAGCAAACAAAGCAGCACTTGCCCCTGCTGGACCAGCTCCTATAACGACGATTTCATACATATTTCACAACTCCCTTTTTTCTTTTTAAATTTGGTGTTTCAAAAACGTAATTTCTTATCAATACTCTTAACAATTGTGCTTTCTAGGATGTATGTAAATGGTTAGCCAGCTAATCAAATATAGCCTATAATTTCACCTTAATAGTATAATGACAGAAAGTCAAACGAACTGACTCACTTGCAAAATTTGTACGTAATTGTCACTTTCTCGTTCAATGAAAGTACAATAAGCTTTCATTACCGTTACTATAGGAGGACTTATGAAACTGTTTACCCTTAATCAAGTACTATATAGTGTATTAATTCTATCTTTATTATCTATTGGAGGCAGTTTGTATTTTAGTGAAGTTGTTGGATTAATACCTTGTGTACTATGTTGGTATCAAAGAATCTGTATATACCCTATGCCTATTCTCATAACCGTCGCTCTTCTCAAACCAGAGTATAACATTATCTATAATCTAAGGATTTTGTCATTTATTGGATTGTTATTTGCAGGATACCAATATTTCATTCAATTCTTTCATACAAAAAGCCAGTTCTGCCACGTAGGGATATCTTGTTCCGACATTCAAATTGTTTTTTTTCGATTTATTACATTGCCTTTACTTAGTTTCATTTCGTTTATCATCATTTTTCTACTTTCCTTCATGATTAAAGAATCGAAATAACTCTTGATTTTTTCAATTATCGATGATTCGTCAGAAATACGTCCATATAAAATTCATAGCAAAAAGTGAATAATCCTTCCTCCTATTTTAAATACTAAACACATTCATATAAATGGTATTCCACTATACCGAATAGGAGGATATAAAATGAACAAAGAAAATGACAATACGGTCTATGAAGGAATTGATAGTACAGATACACTCTATGAAGGGAAAGACAAAGCCTACTTAGATATTGATCGAATGATTAATGAAGGTCTATCGGGCGGTTCGGTTCATATGAGAGGTAGTAAAACAAATATTGAAGAGGCGCGAGAAATCCATTCTGAAGAAAAACCACATACCACTGAGTAAATAGGAAGATTTTTTCATTCCTACTTTGATGAGAGAGCCTTTGCTTTTACCGGGATTTGTCACCCACTTCGCATATACGGCTGTGGACAAAGTAGGAATGGAACCAAAATTCCTTTCCTACTTTGTTTTCATATTCATTTCTACGGTCCATCCTATAAATTTCCTCAATAAAAAGCCTGCATAGATTTAAGATTTAATTCTACACAGGTTTTGAAATTTTCTAATAAATTTTCAATAACCCCTTTTCAGGGGTTGCTTCTTTTATTTCTCCTGTTTTGCAAATAAATTTGCCACAGAGGATACTTCAAATGGAAATAGAATTGTACTATTTTTTTCTGCTGCTATTTCTGTCATTGTTTGTAGCATACGAAGTTGAATGGCCGCTGGTTGCTTATTGAGTACTTCTGCTGCTTCTGCAAGTTTTTCTGCTGCCTCGTATTCCCCTTTTGCCGCAATAACTTTAGCTACCCGTTCCCGTTCAGCCTCAGCTTCTTTCGCCATTGCACGGC
>NZ_JBXKMX010000272.1:0-3527 GCF_056992975.1 Ectobacillus sp.
ACTTAGCTCTGGTTTCTTAATAGCAGGAATCATATTATACAAATTTCTGCTCGCTATAGACACGGATTATTTAGTAAGAATACTATTTATCTTACATTCTCTACTTGTACAGCTTGTTTGAGAACAGCTCCTAAGCGTTTCATGCCTTCCACAATTCTATCCTCTGGCATGTTCGAATAGTTCAAGCGGAAGGTGTTTTTCTTAGGATTATTTGGGAAGAATGATCCGCCTGGAACAAAGGCTACGTTATTATTGATGCATTCTACAAAAAGTTCATCTGTGTTAATGTGAGAAGGAAGTTCTACCCATATGAACAAGCCACCTTCTGGCGAGCTATGTTTAACTTGGCTAGGGAAGAAATCATTGATACATTGCATCATGATTTCACGGCGAGCACGATATACAGCTTTTATTTTTTGAATATGCGCTTCTAGGTCAAAGAGTTCGATATATTTTGCCGTGATTCGTTGGGCGAAGCTGTCTGTATGCAAATCAGCAGATTGTTTGAATGAAACATATTTCTCAATGAAGGATGGGTTTGCACAAATCCATCCAAGACGAAGCCCAGGGGCAAGAATTTTAGAGAAGGTACTTAAATAAATGACACGACCTTCTGTATCAAACTGTTTAAGCGGCGGTAAGGCTTCTCCTGCAAATCGAACCGCACCATACGGATTGTCCTCCACGATGATAATGTTATACTTGTTTGCTAGTTCAATCATTTTTTTACGACGTTCCAGCTTCATCGTACGGCCTGTTGGATTTTGAAAGTCTGGAATGGTGTAAATGAATTTCGCATTTGGATGTGTTTGAAGCGCTGTTTCTAGTTCTTCCATAATCATACCATCTGCATCCATCGCTACTTCTACAAAGTTTGCATTGTACACTTTAAAGGCATTGATTGCTGCTAAATACGTAGGGCTTTCACAGATAACGGTATCGCCTTCATCTAAAAACAGCTTCCCTGTTAAATCAAGGCCTTGCTGCGAGCCGCCTGTAATGATTATGTTATCAATCGTAGAATCGATGCCGATTGCTTCTTGTCTTTCCACAATTGCTTGTCGTAACGGGATATACCCCTCAGTCGTGCTATATTGTAAGGCTTGGGCCCCAGATTCAGTTAACACGGCTTCACATGCAATCTTAATTTCTTCCACGGGGAAAAGTTCAGGTGCAGGAAGACCACCAGCAAACGAAATTACTTCTGGTTTTTCCGTTACCTTTAAAATTTCACGGATTTCGGAAGCTACCACATGTTTTGTACGTTCTGAAAATTTTTCTTCCATCAACATAATCAACCTTCCTTTATTCTGTAGTTTGTTTAAATAGATAGATAGTAGGATTGATCTGCCCTCTTTTTATATCACCAGGAATGTTTTTTTTATAAAACAGAAATTTCTGATAATTTTTTTCGCAGAGGTAGTTCCTGCTCTTTGTAAATCTGTCATAGACTTTTTACTGCATGACACTATCGTTCTTCATATAATTACGATGAAAATATATATATTATATAATGACTACGTTTGATATTGCAATAGAATTTTAATTATAGGGAGGTAAATGCTTTACTATTCATGATAGACTCCTCTACGTTTGGTATAATAAAATAGCATAATTTGTTCCATGTTTTCATATGTTGCAAATGGTCGCGCATATAAACTAGCACATGTTCACTTAGTTAACCAATTTATGAAGAGATCGTTCATTTTAGATCAGGAGGCAATGATATGGGGTATCCATCTCCAGCCATACAGGAAAAGTCTAGTTCGCATTGGTACGTTGTAGCTACTGTTTGTATTGGTGCCTTTATGGCAGCGTTAGATGCAAGTATTATTAATGTCGCACTTCCGAAATTAGAGCACCAGTTTCAAGCTCAAATGAATGAAATAGAATGGGTAAGTTTAGCTTATTTATTATCATTGGCTTCGTTTATTTTAATATTTGGAAGAATTGCGGATATGATTGGACGTAGGTGGTTATACACTAGTGGATTTGTTCTATTTTCCATTAGTTCATTAGGTTGTGGACTTGCCCCTACACTGTCTATTTTAATCGCATCTCGTGTGCTTCAGGGAATTGGAGCAGCGATGTTGCAAGCGAATAGTGTATCCATTATTACAATTGCTACGCCGAAGAAGGACCTTGGAAAAGCAATTGGTATTCAAGCTAGCGCACAAGGGATAGGCTTAAGCTTAGGACCTGTTGTGGGAGGAGCTTTACTCTCCTTTGTAAGTTGGAAATGGATCTTTTTTATCAATTTGCCAATTGGTATGTTAGGGATTATCTTAGCTATCTTGTTTTTACAAAAGGATTCTGTCACAAAGAAAAAAGAGAAGTTTGACTATGTAGGTGCTGCATTTCTAATTCCCTCTTTAGTCGCAATAATCTATATACTTAATATGGGATTAAAACAAGGCTTTGGATCTCCTCTTATGGTTGTGAGTTATATCATTGGAATTACAACTGCAACTCTGTTTATTCAAATTGAAAGAAAACGATCCTATCCTTTGGTAGACTTGACCCTTTTTAAAAATGTAAATTTTTCTACAGGAAATGTAACTAGTATTATGTCCTTTATTATTATGTACGCTGTACTATTATTAACGCCATACTATTTAGATCAGGTAAAGCATCTTCCTATTTTCCAAGTTAGTCTTCTGATTACAGTTATACCAATTGGAATGACAATTTTCACTCCTATTTCTGGGATGATGTCTGATCGTAATGGGCCTGCTATTCCTGTGATGTTAGGACTGTCTATGACTACAATGGGTGCCTTCCTTTTGACATTTATAAATATAACGGGAACATACATCTTGACATGTGGAGGTCTCTTTTTAATTGGGGCGGGCATAGGGATGTTTACTCCTCCAAATAATAGCAATGTTATGGGCAATGTTCCAATACATGTATTAGGAATTGCAGGAGGGATTTTAAATATGTCTCGCACATTGGGAATGGGTTTAGGCATTACACTCGGTGGATTGTCCTATCAATTCTTTTTGCAAGTATACAAGAATTTTAATATGGATTTTTTACTATTTACATTCAGATCATCTTATTTTGTAATTGCAGTGTTTTCATGTTTGACACTTTTTATAGCCTTTAAAAATTATAAGAACGATTTAAAAAAGATACGGGATTATAGCTCTAATGAAATTGGCGTGTAGATATTTTGAAAATCTAATATAAATCAAGATGGCAGTCCGTAACTTTACATGAAAGTTGGGACTGCTTTTTTTGTCATTCCCTGAAGTGGGGGACAAATTAACATTTTCTTAATAGTTTCTCTCTTTCATTGAACTAGCTCTGTATGATATCGTGTTATCGGCGTTCAATCTATAATAGTGTTCTTTAAATACATATATTAGAAAAATATAGGAGGGAAGATATATGGACAAGAACGAAAAGGGGAAACTTTCGTTAATTCTGGAAGTGCTATTGGTTTCTACAAAGCTCGGGCTTACTTCGTTTGGAGGTCCTATTGCCCATCTAGGATATTTCAGAGAGGAATATGTAAAACGCCG
>NZ_JBXKMX010000273.1:0-3384 GCF_056992975.1 Ectobacillus sp.
AGATTTTCAAACCTAAGACAGAATCAAATTCAATTGATTTGCAATCCGTTATTGATGTATTAACAAACCAATTACAGGAGAAGGACAAGGTTATATCAGATTTACTACGGCTAACAGAGAATCAGCAAATACTTTTAGGGAACGCACAACAGCAAATGCAGAAGGAAGAAGTTAAGCTGATAGACGAGCCTAAGAAACGGCGTTGGTTATGGTAAGCGTGTAAAGGTACATAGAGGGGCTTTAGAGCCTATATAAGGACAGGGGAGGTATTCGATTGATACTTTGCTTGTCTCTATTTTTATGAAGCCTTAGGTAGGCTCTAAAGCGATACGATGTTATGTGCTGAAAAAAATAAGGTAGTGGGTGGTAAAGGTTGAATATAGATATGATTAGAGTTATAATTTATATAAAGGAGTGATGATTGTGGGAGAGATGTTGAGCACAAAGGATTTATGCGAGATGTTCAAGGTGACAAATACTGCTGTTATGTATTGGAGGAGGGATGGACTTCCTTTTATGCAAATCAACGGTAGGCTCATACGATACAAGAAAGAGGAGGTTGAAAAATGGATAAATGAACGAAATAAGAAATATCAATAAAAAAAGAAGAAGTCCTGCTTTTAGGGAGAGCAAGACTTCTTGGGTGTAAATGTTCTTTACAAAGTTTTCTATGTTTTGTTAAGTTCATTATACACCTTGTTTCGTGTTGTTTCAAGAAATTTTACAGCAGAAGAAGGTGTTTTTATTATGTCTGAAAACAAGTTTAATATTGAAGAAGCGTGTTTGGTTGGCGTGAAGGATCATTTTTTTAAAGTGCCCAATATTTTATTTGACAAAGATTTAGGGTTAGACATTTATGAAAAAGTAATATGCACTTATTTATATAGGTGTAGTAATGAAGGGTCGCAAGCATTCCCTAGCGTTCAAACTATTGCGGTTAAATGTGGAATGAGCAAGAGGAAAGCTGATTATGTAATACAATCCTTATATGAAAAAGGTGCTATTACAAAGGTTAAACGATACAAGAAAAGCAAAGATGGAGAAGTTACATATAACGATTCCAATTTGTACACAGTAGACATTTATAACCTAGTGCACAGCATGCACCACCCTAGTGCACCAGATGCAGTACCCCTAGCGCACGATATGCAGTACCCTAGTGCACCAGATGCGCAATATAAAGAACTAATTACAAAGAACTATAATATAAAGAACTATTCAGAAAGAGGGAATTCTCCTCTCCTCCATTCCCTGCCGTTATTAGATCAATTTCATGAACGTATTAAAACCGAAGTAACTGAAACTACTTTTGAATCGTTTATTAAGCCATTAGATATAAAGCAAGATGGAACGATTATTAACATTACTGCTCCTGATGCTTGTATAAAAGGCATGGTGAAGGCTAAGTTTATGGATTTAATTGCAGTACATATTGGAAGATGTTGCGAGTTTGAAGAAATAATTATAAATTAGGAGGAAGTTTATGATAACTGATTTGAATGAATACAAAATAAAAAAAGGTTTAAACGAATTACAGGATAAAAATTTAATTGAATACCATGAGGATGGCGATAAAATCAAAATGAGATTAAACACAGCCTTCCTATGTACTGAACTCAACAGAATAATGGATATGGAGTTTTCTAAATCACAGTATGACAAAATAATAAAGATGTGCGAGGGTGACGAAATCCCTCTCACACTTTACTTATCGCTAATGGTTAAAGTTACCGAGGACATAAACAAGAAGATGCTTGGAGAAGGCAAAGTAACGGGGCAATTGAAGATGCTATTTGATAGCGAAGAATATAATCCAGAAGATAGAGTTGAATGTACTTACTACTTTAAAAGCAAAAAGACAAAGAAAACACAGGCGCATACGGTTAAAATGCACATGGTTGATATAACAATGACACAGCAGATATTCGACCACATTGATATTATGAATCCTATTGTCGAGGGAGATAAAATAAGATTCAAGGTGCTTGCTGAAGATGTTGATTATCTAATCGATGGTGCAAAGCCATTTGGATATGACATGATTCTAGGCGAAGATGGATTTTTCTATGCAAGGGAGGAATTCTAGTGGCGAAGAAATTTTATGCCGTAAAGGAAGGCAGGAAATCAAACGTGATAGTGGAAACGTGGCCTAAATGTCAAGAATTAACCGATGGCTTTAAAAATGCTAAATACTGCGGTTTTAACACACTGGAAGATGCACAGGCATACTTACTAGCCGATAAGCCTAAAGTGGCTGATAAAGGCTCTAAGGCTCATATAACCGTATACTGTGAAGCTACTTGCGAATATGCTTCTAACGGTAGATGTACAAGCAGGAAAGTTAAGATAGATAAAAACGGACAATGTAAAAATTACTAAGGAGGAATAACCATGTATATCGATGGAAACACAGGATTGTTTTTAGTAATAGCAATTTACATGGTCGGATTTTGGGTAGGTAAAAATTCTAAGGAGGACAACGAATGATTTTATCAGGCAAGGAAATTTTAAATAGGTCAAAACAAGGTGACATTGTTATTGATCCGTTCTGTGAAAGCAGAATAAACCCCAACAGCTACAACTTGAGACTAGCTGATGAACTGCTCGTCTATGATGAAGTAGTGCTAGACATGAAAAAAGAGAACAGATATAGCAAGCTGACGATACCGAAGGACGGACTGATACTAGAGCCTGGGAAGTTATATCTAGGCAGGACAATGGAATATACGGCTACGGAGAATCTAGTGCCAATGCTTGAGGGACGTTCCTCAATAGGTAGGTTAGGCTTGTACATACATGTTACCGCTGGATTCGGTGATGTGGGATTCAAGGGCGCGTGGACATTAGAGTTACAATGCGTTCAGCCTATCAGGATATATCCAGAAGTAGAAATCTGTCAGATATTTTACCATACGATCGAAGGGGAATATGACAATTACTGTTCCGGCAAGTATCAAGGCAGCAGAGAAGTTAGACCAAGTTTGATGTATAAGGACTTTGAGTAGGAGGTAGGATATGAGCAATATTAATTATTCAAAACTTTCAAAGGTGGATGAATTGAGCGTAAGGAAAATCATATTGGAAAAGTGGTTGCAAAGTTCCAAAGAACAACTAGAAAGCAGAGCCATGCTAATGTTGGCTGGAGCATTTATAGAAGATGCCAATAATCACTTTGCCGGATCGGTTGTATTCTATGAAAATTGGTTGAAGGATATTGCCGAGGAAATCGAAAAACTTTAAGTGTAGAACATATGAAAAAAGTGCGTAATTGTGTGAAGGGAGATTCCAAAATGAAAAAAATGTCTATTGTGGAAATAATGAAGTACGAAGTGTGTCATGTAAATAAAAGCAATTGTGAGATATGTCCTGTTTACAACGCTTGCA
>NZ_JBXKMX010000274.1:0-5212 GCF_056992975.1 Ectobacillus sp.
GGAATCATATAAGCAAGAATATTCTCAAATTGCCCAAAGTGAATTAGAACGGGCAATTCATATTTTAAATGATTTAATGAGTGTTACGAAGCCTGAATTCGCCCAGGAAAAACGAGATACTTTCAACGTATGTTTCGAAATTGAATCTACTTTATTGCTCTTTCAAAATCAGCTTTATCATATAAATATCCAAAAGCAATTTCAAAATGAAAGCGCTCTGATTATTGGTCGAAAACATCAGATTAAAAAAGCCCTCTTCAATTTAATCAAGAATGCAATCGAAGCCATGCCTAAAGGTGGAACATTACTAATTGAGCAACTTGAAGACAATCATGAAACTCACCTCAGCATCTCAGATACTGGCGTAGGTATTCCAAGGGACAAATTACGTCTCCTTGGTACGCCTTTCTTTAGTTTAAAACAGGACGGAAAAGGAATGGGACTAGCCCAAGTCTTTAATGCCATCCAAAGTAATCAAGGCAAAATACATGTTACAAGTGAGGAGGGAAAAGGAACCACTTTTTTTCTTTCATTTCCCAAAACAACTCAACACTCTAACCCATATATAGGAGGCCAAACAATGATAGAAACAACTAATTCAAAGGGTGCGTTATCTAACTTTTTATATGATAATTTAGATTTTTACACAAAAGAATGGTTGCAATATTTACAAAAAAATAAAAGCTATATCACTTCTTTACTGAATGAAAATGGTGAGGCCGATAATTACAGAGAAACGGGTAACCCGATTATGAAACTCGTGGCTCAAAATATCCAAGAATTAAAAATGGAAGAAATTATGGATGTGGCGAAAGAAAGAGGCGTTAGAAGTGCCAAAACAGAGTTTCCGATGCATTTAGCCTGGGAAATTTTCCAATCCACACGCGGAATTATTTGGAATGCCATTAGAGCATTTTATAACGAATCTAAAAATACTCTTACTACAGATGAATTTTTTACGTTAGAACGTACAGTAAATGATATCATTGATTCTTATATCGATTCTTATACTGCTTATTATGTTAACTATAAGGAAGAATTATTAAAAAGCCATCGTGAAACCGTAGATGAATTATCTGTTCCTATCATTCCGATAGCCGATAAGGTATGTATTCTCCCTGTAGTCGGTAATGTAGATACGTATCGCGCCAAAAAAATTCGTGAAAAGACATTGGTTCGTATTAAGGAATTAAAAGCACATCAATTAATCATTGATATTTCAGGTGTCCCTTTTGTAGATACAGCTGTTGTTAACCATTTATTTAAAATTGTAAAAGGCATAAAATTATTAGGCTGCTCCACAATTCTAACAGGAATCAGCGCAGAAATTGCTGATACTATGATTGAACTGGGCATCGAAATAGACAGTGAATTACAAACAAAATCTGATCTACAACAGGCACTGCAGGAAATGCAGCAATTTTCCATAAATAATTGATATAAATAGCCTCCCTTATGGGGGGGCTTATTTCATTTCATAAACTACATTCAAAAAAAAGAGACAGCTTAATGCCATCTCTTGTCAATGGGAGGGTACTATCTTATCAATACTTATATTATTGTATAAGTTTCTTAACTTTTCCTTAATGCATCATTTATTTTTTAGCCAAAAGGCTCGCAATTTTCGGTGCAATTTCTTCAGGTGGAGTTTGTGGTGAAAACCTTTCTAACACCTTCCCTTTTTGATCCACTAAAAATTTTGTAAAATTCCATTTTACAGCCTTTAATCCAAGCATTCCTGGTGCTTCCTCACATAAATATTTATAGAGAGGATGTGCCCCTTCCCCGTTTACTTCAATTTTTTCAAACATTGGAAACGTAACACCGTAGTTCATTTCGCAGAAGCTTGCTATTTCTTCGCTATTACCAGGTTCTTGTCCCAGAAATTGATTGCACGGAAAGCCTAATATTTCCAATCCTTGTTCTTTATATTCTTCGTACAGTGCTTGCAAACCTTTATACTGCGGAGTAAAGCCACATTTACTAGCAACATTCACAACTAGTAGCACCTTCCCCTCATATTCTTGAAGAGATTTCTGCTCACCTTTAATCGTTTTAACTGTAAAATCATACACCGTCATCAAACTTCCTCCTCTTTTCTAATTTGTTACTTTTTATCATAATGTGTTACGAATAGAATGTCGAAAATAACATACCAAATTCTACCGAAAATTAGGTTAAAAAAACTAGACATAAATTAATAAAACATTTACAATATAAATGTGAACACTTTGTGACTAAATATTGAATTTAATGTGACATAAAACGATGAAATCCTAAGGAGGAATTATAAATGGAAAATACGCAATATGAAATGTTATCTGATCGTGAATTTTATTATGTACTTCTTGTTTCAATGCTTGTTGTAGTTGGATGGTTATTCGACACAAATGCATTGTTTTTAAGTAAATGGTTCGCGATGTCTAACGTAATCCTTGTTCCTGTTATCGGAGGCATTATCGGCTACTTCGCAATGAAAATTGGGAAACAAGCGTAACTTGAATGTATTGATACTCATTATCATACAATCTTTATAGGAAAGAGAGAAAACAAGTTTTGTTTTCTCTCTTTTTTTATTATAATGTAATTATATCCAAAATTTAGGAGCGTGATAACTTGGGTAAACCAGAAATGATAGGAATAGACATGTTTTTAATAGATGATTATGATTTAGGTAGATTTAATCGTACTGGCACTACAGTTTTACTTGGTGATAAAATTGCTTTAATTGAAACGTGCGCGAGCCCTTCCCTGCCCTACATAATTGAGGGGCTGATGCATTTACATATATCCACAAATGATATAGCTTACATTATTGTAACACATATCCATCTTGATCATGCCGGAGCTGCAGGATTATTAATGGAGCTATGTCCGAATGCCACCTTACTCGTTCATCCACGAGGTGCAAAACATCTCATTGATCCCTCACGCTTAATTTCAGGCGCACAAGCTGTTTATGGAGAGAGATTTGGCTCTTTGTTTGGACCTATTGTGCCTATTGCAAAAGATCGCATTCTCACGATGCAAGATGGCGATTTTATACAGCTTTCAACTGAAAGAACCCTTACCTTTTATGATACGCCAGGACATGCAAAACATCATCTTTCTATACATGACTCGCTAACAAATGGTGTGTTCGTTGGGGATACGATTGGCGTGTATTATAAAGAACTTCAGGATTGTAATGTAGAGTTATATCTTCCTTCTACCTCCCCATCACAATTCGATCCTGCAGCGATGCTGCATTCATTACAGAGAATTATGGATTTGCGTCCTGAATATATCTTTTTTGGACATTACGGAGCATCAACAAATGTAAAAGAGATTGCTAGTCAATTAACCTATTGGTTACCTCGATTTATGGAAGAGAGTACGAGCATTGCACAACGAGAAATAGAAAATCCGCACATTGTTTCCTTACTTTCTGAACAGATGCTATATGAAGTTGCAACGTATTTAACAGGTAAAAACGTACCTTCTACTCATACGGTTTATGAAATTCTAAAACTTGATATGGAAGTATGTGCAATGGGGATACTTGATTATCTTACAAAATTGAATGCTAAATAACCGTGATGAGATTATTTCTTATAGAAAAAAGCCTAGTTTATCTAGGCTTTTTTTGATTAGTTTTTTCCTTGGCATTCGTGCGCTTCAAAACAAACGCCCCTTTATATAATTCCACTTGCTTTAAGTCAAGCTTTAGCTTTTTTGCAAGCTGAAGAAGTTGCTTTTCTTGTTCCTTTGTTATGATGGAAACAACAATTCCTTCTTTGCCCATGCGACCCGTTCTTCCTGAGCGGTGAATATATTGTTCAGGTTTATCTGGAGCTTCTATATGTATGACATGTGTTACGTCCTCAATATCTAACCCTCTAGCTGCTACATCCGTTGCTAGTACGATTTGAAGTTTCCCTTGTCGAAATGCTTGCATAATTGCCATACGTTCCTGTGATTTTGCTTCAGAATGAAGAGTTGCAGCAGCTATTTTTCCAAATCTAAGTTTAGACTCCATTTCATTTAACCGAAACGGGTCATTTAAGAATGCTAGTGCCTTAACTCCTTCCATATGAACAATTTTGCGAAGGGTATCTACTTTTTCACGAAGTGGCACAATAATATAAAGATGGTGGATGTTACTTGTTTCACTTCTCTTTACACGGAACAATACAGGTTCGGTTGCCATCTTCTTAGCTTCCTCTTCCACTGCATTCGATATCGTAGCCGATACGAAAATTAATTGTCGATCTCTCAATGTTGTTTTTACAATGTCTCCAAGATTCAAATCTTGTTGCAACATTTGATCGTATTCATCCAATACAATTGTCTTTACCTCATGCATTTTTAATTTTTTCTGACGGACTAACTCTAATAAACGACCAGGTGAGGCAACAATGATTTGAGGATGTTTTTTTAATTTTTCAACTTGCCGCTTCACATCTGCTCCGCCAATTAAGCTGACAGCCGTAATCTCGCTATCGATTGTGAATTTCAACACTTCATTATGAATTTGCATAACGAGTTCACGAGTTGGTGCCAAGATAACGATTTGGGGCTGCTTTGCAGTCTCATCCACCTTTTCAAGTAAGGGCAGTAAATATGCTAACGTCTTCCCTGTCCCCGTAGGAGATTCTGCAATTACATCCTTTCCTTCTAGTATGGATGGAATAATACTTTGTTGTATATTCGTCATTTCTTGGAAGTTTGCTTTTTCCCAAGCTTTTTGTAGGAACGGTTTCATTTGCTCGATCATTTTATTTCTCCTTTTTCTGTATCCTTGCATCATTCAAATTTCATATTTATGCTAGTTTTGTCCAGAAAACATAGTGTAACAAACTGTATGAATTGTACCATAGGATGTTTGTATATGCTACACGACTCTCTTTAATAAAAAAAGGACTGTGTACCATAATGGCTGTATACAGTCCTTTTTGACCATTTTTAAAATAATCCGCTCACTTTCCCATTATCATCTACATCCATTTTCAATGCAGTTGGCTGCTTAGGAAGACCAGGCATGGTAAGTACTGAACCTGTGAGAGCTACGATGAATCCTGCTCCAATGGAAGGTTTTAGCTCCCGCACAGTGATAGTGAAATGATCAGGGCGCCCAAGTTTACTTGGATCATCAGATAAGGAATACTGAGTTTTTGCCATGCAAATCGGTAAGTTACTCCATCCTTGCTCCGTAAATTGCTGAAGTTGTTTT